>DASVEC010000558.1:0-4529 GCA_036380755.1 Iamia sp.
CCGGTCACCACCGACCAGGTCCTCTTCATGCAGTACTACTGGGACCTGTTCGCCGACCTCGACGCGGTGATCGCCGCCACCAGCAGCGCCTCGTCGCCGTCGCTCGGCGCCGACCTCACCGAGCGGCTCGACCTGCCCGACCTGCGCATGCCCCGGTTCGACGTGCCCAACCACGGGCCCGTGGCGTCGGAGGAGGTCCTGCGGGCCTTCCAGGGCGCGTTCCGCCGGCACGACCTCGTCGCCCGCACGGCCACGGCCCTCACCAAGCTGTACGAGGCCTTCTCGCCCCTGGTGGCGGACCGGTTCCCGAGCAACCCCTTCACCACGCTGACGAACCGCTTCGGCTTCCTCGACACCACGCCGGTCACCACCGACCAGGTCCTCTTCATGCAGTACTACTGGGACCTGTTCGACGACCTCCTGGCCGCCTACGACGAGGTGCGCTGGAAGGGCGTCGACCTGATGTGCGCGTGCTGCCCCCCGGCCGGGCTGTTCCCGCGCCACCTGATGGCGGGCGTCCTCGCTCCGGAGCTCCACGACCCGGCGGACCACCGCCACCACTTCCTGCCCTCGCCCGCGGTCGGGGACTGCGAGGACCGGACGCGCGAGGTCCGCCTGCTGTTCGCCCGCCTGGTCGAGATCCTGGCCGCCTTCACCGAGACCCCGCCGGACGACGAGGTGCGGATCACACCCAGCCGGTGGGGCGACGTCCCGCCGTCGGCCAAGGCCATCCCCTACTACTACGACCACGACGGGACACCGCCCCTCTACGAGCTCTGGGACCCGGTCAAGACGGCCCGGCACCGGGCCAACCAGAACCTCGGGTACCGCGCCGACGAGTACACGCCGCCGGCGCCGGGCTTCGTCACCGAGCCGCTGCGCTTCGACCTCGAGCCCACCGGCTTCCTGCGCATCGAGGGCCACCTCGGCCGGAACGTCGACGGCGTCGTGGCCGAGCTGCTGGCCCAGCGGACCGAGCACCGCCTGCCCTTCGAGGTGGTCGCCCTGCGCGCCGGGACCTTCGACGAGGACATCGAGATCGACCTGAGCGAGGAGGACTGCCGCTTCCAGGACCTCGAGACGCTCTACGCCGCGCTGCGCTCCGAGCTGGTCTGCTCCCTGGTCAAGACGGTGACGTACCTGTACGCGCTGCCGGCCCACGACGACGTCGACGGGACCCGACGGGTGGCGGAGCGCAGGGTGGAGGAGCGGAGGGTGGAGGAGGCGGCGCCCGACACCGCGGCCGAGACGGAGTCGCGGGCGGCGTGGCTCGGGCTGCTGCGCGACCACGCGCCCGACGTCGTCGTCGCCCCCGGGACGCTCGGTTACGAGATCGAGGGCGTCCTCGCCGACCCGGAGGGGGCGGCGGAGCTGGTGTTCGCCGACCCCGGGAGGAGCCAGCTGTCGATCCACGTCCACGCCCTGGTCGGCGCCCTCTCCGATCTCGCCGCCCGCGTCCCGGACGACCCGCGCACGATCGATCTGCCCGACCTCGCCGATCGCTACCACCACCTCGTCGACGTCGCCCGCACGATCGAGGACCACCGCCGGGAGGGCGTCTACGACGCACCGGGACTCTCCGACCGCCTCGACGACCTCGTCTTCCGGTGCCGGCTCGACTCGTTCGAGGCCCTCGACGCGGAGTACGAGCGTCGGGTGCGCGAGGTCAAGCAGGCCCAGTTCCTGGGCCACTTCCTCGCCCGCCACCCCGGTGTCCAGCACAAGGCGGGCGTGCCGCTCGGAGGCACCTTCGTCCTCGTCACCCATCACGTGCCCCGGCACCGGTGGGACCGGACCGTGGGCCCGTCGGTCGCGGCGGCGGAGGCCCCGCCGCCCCCTCCGGCCGCCGGTGACTCAGACGACGGGCTGACCGAGATCGAGAAGGCGATCGCCCGGCTCGGCTACAAGGACGCGGGCCGCGACGCCGACGTGAAGGCCATCGTCAAGGCGCTCACCGGCAGCGACGTGGTCCACAAGGAGAAGGTGTCGAAGGCCGCCGCGGGGGTGTACCTCGAGGCGGTGGCGGACCTGGCCGACGGCACGGTGATCGCCGACCTCTTCCTGCCGTACTCCTGCTGCTCGGACTGCCCGCCGATCCACTTCACGCTCCCGCCGGCCCGGCTCCGGGTCCGGGTCAGCGTGGCCTGCACCGACGCCGAGGGCTTCGCGGCGGTGACGCTCACGACCGAGGGGGCCACCGGTGCCCTCTCGGCCCAGGTCGACGGGGGCGCCTTCGCCGCGACCGACGGCACGCTGTGGCTCGAGGTCGGCGACCACACCGTCGTCGTGCGCGACGCCGTCGGCGCCGAGTCCTCCCCGATCACCCTCACGATCCCACCACCGCTGATGCTCGGAGAGCCCCAGATCTTCGTCGACGAGCCCGACGGGACCTACTCGGTGGCGTTCGGCATCTACGACGGCACCCCGCCGTACCGCGCCGACTCCGGCACCATCATCGAGGGGACCTACGAGAACCCGTCGATCCCGATCGGCGACGAGCTGACGGTGGTGATCACCGACGCCGCCGGGTGCACCGTCACCGGCACGTTCGGCTCGGGCGTCGAGCCCTGCGACCTCCCCTGCCGGGGCGAGGCCGAGCGATGGGGCCATCGCTTCTGGGTGCCCGAGGCGCGAGAGGGGCGCCCGCTCAACCAGTACAAGGCCGAGGTCACGACGTTCGTCATCACCGATCCCGACGGCGGCCGGATCGACCTGACCGCCGACGTCACCGGCATCGTCAGCCGGCCGCAGACCATCTCGGCGACCGATCTCCCCCGCGTGGTCGAGCGGTGGCTCGAGGGAATCAACCGCCTCGTCGCCGACGCCGTCGGATCGGACCAGTGGCTCCGGTTCGAGTACGAGCCGGCACCCGAGTCCGCCACGACGGGCACGCTCTTCATCGACCGGCTCGCCTGCGTCGAGGTCGTCTTCGAGCTGATCGTCGGGTTCGTCCAGGGACGGAGCGAGCGGGAGCTCGAGCTGGGCTACAGCCGGCGCGGCACCGTCCTCGTCGACCGGACGTCCGACACCAAGCTCCACATCCCCCCGTTCGACGGCTCGACGTCGAACAAGTGCAAGCCGGACGAGGAGCCGGTGCCGGTCTGCGAGGGCACCGACCTCGAGGTCCGGATCATGCGGGACGGAGTCTTCCCGAGCCGGTTCTTCTTCGGTGCCGACGTGTCGGGCAGTGAGGCCCCGGCCGCGTACCTGTGGGAGATCGCCGACGCGCGCCCGTCGGTCGCCGGTGGTGAGTCGGTCTGGGTCGAGTTCGATCCGCCCGAGCCCGTGGACAAGCTGGTCCGCCTGACGGTGTTCACCGAGCGGGGGTGCACGGTCACCGTCGAGCGGACCTTCGACATCTTCAAGTCCGAGGACTGAGATGGCGGGGCCGGCCGCGATCACCATCCGGCGCCAGGTCCTCGCGGTCGAGCTGCACGGCTCGGAGGCGGAGGGTCTGGCCCTCCAGCGACGCCTCCCCGGTGTCTGCGCCGACGTGGTGACCCCCGCGCTCGAGACCGCGCTCGGCGAGGTCGACCCGGGCGACGCGCACCTGTCCGTCGCCACGATGGTGATCGAGCTGCCGGACATCGGCCTCGACCGGCTCGAGGCCGAGCTGGCCGACGCCGTACGGCGCGCCGTGGCGGACCACTTCCGGCGGAACCCGGCGGTGCCCGCCGACGACGGGGCCGCCGGCGGTGAGGGAGCCGTCGTCCGCCGCACGGTGGCCGAGGACGTCGACGACGCCCTCGTCGCCTTCCTCCGCACCGGCCGCCTGCCGTGGTCGTTCCACCTCCCGAGCGGCTCGCGCCTCGAGGAGGTCGTGGGGGCGTCGTGGACGACGGCGGGTGGGGATCGCGGTCCTCCCCCGGCGACGCTCCGACGGCTGCGCGCCGTCCTCGCCGAGCCGCCCGCCCGCGCCCGCCTGGCGCGGCAGCTGGCGCCGGAGCCGGCGGCGACGATCCTCCGTGCCCTCTCGCCCGGGCTGGCCACCACGCTCGACGAGGTCCTCCGCGTCCTCGATCGGCTCACCGGGACCGGCCGCGCCGAGACGGCCTTCCGGGTGCGCGTGTGGGAGGTCGCAGTCGCCGCCGCGTCCGCCGGTCAGCCCGCCACCCCCTCCGACCTCGTCCGCGCCGCGTGGGCCGCCGCGCCTCCGGACGGGCGCGCCGAACCCGCGCTGGCGGCCGCCCTCGAGCTCCGGTGGCCGGGATCGACCGCCCTGCCGGGCGACGAGCACCGAGGCCGGATCGAGGACGGGCCGGCGGCCCCCGTCCCCCCGTCGCCGATCTCCCCCGTCCCCCCGTCGGCGACGTCAGCGGCGGAGGAGGCGGCGACGGCGACGACCGCGGCCCTGGGCGACGAGGACGATCCGCTCGTCGTCGACCACGCCGGGATCGTGCTCCTCCACCCCTTCCTCCCCCGGTTCTTCGAGGGACTCGGCGTGAGCGCCGGCGAGGTGCTCGTCGACCCCGACCGGGGCGTGGCCCTGCTCCACCTCCTGGCGACCGGGGAGCGGCGGGCGCCGGAGC
>DASVEC010000559.1:0-3462 GCA_036380755.1 Iamia sp.
CGGCAGGCTGCGGAGGACGGCGGCGAAGGTCGAGCGGTCGGCCCCGGACTCGAGCCGGACGTCGACCGCGGCCTCGACCGTCCGCCCCAGCCGCTCGGCGTCGACGACGGCCCGGAAGCCCTTGATGACCCCGGTGGCCCGCAGCCGCCGGACCCGATCGGCGGTGGCCGTGGCCGACAGCCCGACGGTCTGGCCGAGGTCCCGGTAGGTCGCCCGGCCGTCGACCGACAGGGCGTCGACGAGGGCCACGTCGATGGCGTCGAGCGCTTCGGACATCACGGCCACGGTACCCCTCGCACGCGGTTCCCGCCGGGAACGACCGTGGTTTCGAGCGCCGCGGGCCGATTCCGTCGGGCGAACCACGGCGCGACCGGCCCCCGACGGCCGAGATCCGCGCCACCCGCGGCGCCCGATCGCGCATCGTGTCGACCATGTCCGTGGCCCCCGATCACCCCGTGCCGCCCGTCGGCGACGAGGGCGTCGTGGCCCTGTTCCTGGCCGGCCAGCTCGACGCCGTCCGCTGGGACCACCGCGCCCACCTCTTGGTGTGCCACCACCTCCTCGCCGTCGAGGGCGGCCCGGCCGGCGCCCTGGCCCGCATGCGGCCCCTGATCCAGGCCCACAACGCCCGAGTCGGCCTGCTCCCCGGCAGTCGCGGCTACCACGAGACGATCACCCGCTACTTCATCGGCGCCGTGCACCACCCGGCGCCGTCGGCCGACGGCCTCATGGCCGAGCCGACCCTGGCCCGGACCGCACCGGGCCGCCACTGGTCCCCCACCGCACTGGGGTCCCCCGACGCCGTCACCGGCTGGGCCCCGCCCGACCGGGCGCCTCTGCCCTGGGTCTGGCCTCCCGGCTGACGACGTCTCCCCACCCACACCGATGACTGATGGGAGTCACCGTGACCACCTGCACCACCCCACCCCCGCGCCGCGCCCGGCGCGGCCTCACCGCCCTCGCCGCGCTCAGCCTTGCCGCCACCGCATCGATCGCGGCGGCGCCATCCCCGGCCGGGGCCGTCACGGCCGGCTACACCACGACCAGCCGGGTCAGCGTCACCTCGGCCGGCGCCGAGGCCGTCCAGTCACCCGGCGACGTCGTCGCCCTCAGCGACGACGGCCGCTTCGTCGCCTTCTCGTCGGACGGGGCCTTCGCCCCTGGTGACACCGGCGGGCACTCCGACGCCTACCTCCGCGACCGCCTGGGCGGGATCACGACCCGCGTGTCCCTCACCGACGCCGACGCCCAGATCGGCGGGCCCTCGGCGGTCTGCGCGCTGAGCCGCGACGGCCGCTACGTCGCCTTCGTCGGCCGGGGCACCGGCCTGCCCGTGCCCGGCAGCGCCCAGGTCTACGTCCGCGACCGGTACGCGCGGACCACCACGCTGGTGAGCGTCTCCTCCGACGAGCTGCCGTCGGCGGTGGCGGCGGGCAACAGCGGGATCTCGGACGAGGAGGCGTGCGCCATCTCCGACGATGGGCGCTACGTCGCCTTCGAGAGCGAGGACGGTGACCTGGCCCCCAGCGCGTCGCACGACGGCGACGTCTACCGCCGCGACGTCCAGACCGGCACCACGCAGCTGGTCAACGCGGCGATGGTCAGCGGCGCCGAGCCCAACGGGGGCAGCTGGGACGTCGACATGTCGGCCGACGGCCAGACGGTGGCGTTCAGCTCGGAGGCGAACAACCTGGTGGCCAGCGACACCAACGGCAAGGCCGACGTGTTCGTCCGGTCCTTCGCCACCAGCACCACGCACCGCATGAGCGTGAAGGCCGGGGGTGGCCAGGTGCTGGCCTGGTCGGAGGACCCGTCGATCACGGCCGACGGGAACCGGGTCGCCTTCACCTCGGGGGCCACCGATCTGGTCGCCGGCGACACCAACGGCCACGACGACGTCTTCGTCCGCAACCGCCAGGCCGACACCGTCGTGCGGGCCTCGCTCGGCCCGTCGGGGGAGCTGGAGCGGGGCGGCGACCTGGGGAAGATCAGCGACGACGGTCGCTTCGTCGCCTTCTCCCACTGGGACCCCGACGCCGTCCCCCCCACCGACCTCAACCAGGACGACGACATCCTGCGCCGCGACCTCCAGGCCGGCACCACCACCTACAGCAGCATCGCCAAGACGGGGTGGACCGGCTCGGAGCAGTCCTACCGCCCGGCGATCAGCGGCGACGGGCTCGTCGTGGGCTTCGTGTCCTACGCCCACGACCTGGTCTTCGGCGACAACAACTCGAGCGAGGACGTGTTCGTCCGCGACCACTTCGTTGCCACGACGCCGTTCGCCACCCGCGCCGCCCTCGTCCACCAGCAGTACCTCGACTTCGTAGGCCGGGCCCCCACCACCGCCGAGAAGGCGTCCTGGGAGGAGCGGCTCGCCAACGGCGAGGTCGTCCCCGAGCAGATCATCGACGAGCTGGCCCACTCGACGGCGTGGGCCGGCAAGCGGGCGCCGGTGATCCGGCTCTACTGGGCCTTCTTCCTGCGGGTCCCGGACAAGGCGGGCATGGACTACTGGATCGGCGAGGCGACCAAGGGCCTGTCGCTCCCGAAGATGGCGTCCAAGTTCGCCCAGTCCCAGGAGTTCAAGACGAAGTACGGCCCGCTGGCGAACAGCGCCTTCGTCACCGCGATCTACCAGAACGTCTTCGACCGTGACCCGGAGCCGGCCGGCCTCGCCTACTGGAAGGGCCAGCTCGACTCGGGGGCCAAGACCCGGGGCGACGTGATGGTCGGATTCAGCGAGTCGGCCGAGGGGCGCCTGCTCCTCTCGCCCGCCGTCGACAGCGTCCTCGTCTGGCTGGGGATGTTGCGGACCGTGCCGCCGTCGTCGTGGAACATCGACGGCGTGGCCGAGGGCTACGAGATCGGCGAGCCGCCCGAGATCATCCCCGAGGCGATCCTCGAGCGGTCGGACTACGCGGACCGGGTGTCGTGATGGGGTACGACGGCATCTTCGACCAGCTGCGGATCGAGCTGTCCCGGGTCTACGGCCAGCCCATCGAGGCCGCGGTGATGGTGCACAAGAGCCCCGACCAGCCCCGTCGGGGCGGGCCCCGCCTGGCGATCAACAACCACCTGGCCCTGACGCCGACGCACCTGCGGCTCAGCCGTCTCGGCGGCCGCACGGGGGTCAAGGTCAAGGACGAGGTGCTGGCGTGGGACCGGCGCACCGTCCGGGTCGAGGCCGCCGACGCGGCCCGGTCCTCGTGGTTCGCCACGACCGGGTCCAGCTACGAGTTCGACGTCCACAGCCTCCGCATCACCGGCCCCGAGGGATCGCTCGTGGTCGACGTGATGCAGGAGAACCACCTCATGGACCCCAAGACCGAGATCCAGCGCCTCCTCGCCGCGCTGGCTCCGTGAGATCGGCCGGTCGGGTGCGTCCCATCCGCACCCGACCGGCTGTCGAGCCGAGTGCCGGATTCGAACCGGCGACAACCTCATTACAAGTGAGGTGCT
>DASVEC010000560.1:0-13299 GCA_036380755.1 Iamia sp.
GGTCGACGTCGACTACGTCGTCATCACCGCCGGCCGCTACGACCTCCTCGTCGAGGTGGTCGCCCCCGACGCCGGCCGTCTGCTCGACCTCGTCACCGTCGCCATCCGCGACGTCCCCGGTGTCATCTCCACCGAGATCCTCACCTACCTCAAGCTCGTCAAGCAGACCTACACCTGGGGCGCCCACTAGCGAAGCGTTGCCGCCGTCATACATCGGTGGCATGATCGTGGCATGGCCCGGGTCAGGATCAGCACGACGGTCGACGAAGAGCTGTTGGGCGCGGCGCGCCGGATCCACGACGGGAGCACCGACGCCGTCATGGTCGAGGAGGCCCTCCGCCTCCTCCTCGCCCAGCACCGGCGGGCCGAGATCGATGCCCAGTACGCCGCCGCCTACGAGGCCCACCCCTTCGACGAGCCCGACGAGTGGGGCGACCTGGCGTCGTGGCTGGACGCTGCGCAGAGGGCAAGATGACCGATCCACCCCGGCGAGGCGAGGTCTGGTGGTGCGACATGCCCGAGGTCGGCACCCGGCCGGTCCTCGTGTTGTCGCGCGACGCAGCCATCCCGAGGTTGCGTCGGGCCATGGTCGCACCGTGCACGAGGACGATCCGCGGCCTGCTGAGCGAGGTCGTCCTCGAGCCGGAGGAGGACCCCATGCCGTGGCCGACGGCGGTCAACCTCGACTCCGTCTTCAACGTGTCGATCGCCCTCCTGACCCAGCGCATGGGGGCGCTCAGCGGGACGCGGATGAGCGAGGTGTGCGCCGCGCTCGAGGTCGCCGTGGACTGCGGCTAGGAGCTCATGCCGTCTTGCGGCGGCTCCCGCCGAGGCTGGCGGCGACGATGATCACGATGGCGACGAGCATGATGATCGTGGCCAGCACGTGGACCTGGGGCGGGAGCGAGATGCGGGCCGAGTCGAACACCCGGCGGGGGAAGGTCACGGTCGGGCCGGCGACGAACGACGTGATGATGTAGTCGTCGATCGAGAGCGCCAGCGAGAGCAGGAAGGCGCCGGCGACACCGGGCAGCACGCCGGGGAAGGTGATCTTCCAGAACGTGCGCATCGGCGGTGAGCCCAGGTCCATCGCCGCGTCCTCGAGGGACCAGTCCATGCCCCGCGTCCGGGCCTTCACCGTCATGGCCACGAAGCTCAGGCAGAAGAGGGTGTGGGCGATGACGATGGTCGCGAAGCCCCGCTCGGCGCCGAGGTTGAAGAAGAGGGTGAACAGCGATGTGCCCATGACGATCTCGGGTGTCGTCAGCGGGAGCACCAGCAGCAGGTTGATGGCGGCGCTGCCGTGCATCCGGTAGCGGCCCAGGGCGAGAGCGACCAGGCTGCCCAGCACCGTGGCCAAGGTGCACGCCACCGCCGCCACCCGCACGCTCTCGATCAGGGCGTCGGTGAAGGCCCGCTCGGAGAACGGATGGGCCCAGTTGTCCCAGGTGAAGCCCTCCCACGACGTGTTGAACTTCGTCGTCGGGTCGTTGAACGTGAAGACGGCGATGGTGATCAGCGGGATGAACAGGTAGGCCAGCACCGCCATCGACACGATCCAGAGGACGACCGTGCCCGGCTTGAACCTCCGTGCGCCGCCCATCAGACCAGCTCGTCCGTGCCGAGGAACCGCGAGTACACGAGCACCATCGCCGTGATCACCGCCATCAGCACCAGGCTGATGGCCGAGGCCGTGGGGAAGTCACCGGACTGGAGGAAGCGGGACTGGATCGACCCGCCGACCACCGGCTGGTTGGTGTCGCCCAGCAGGTGGACGTTGATGAAGTCACCCGAGGCCGGGATGAAGGTGAGCAGCGTGCCGGCGAACACGCCCGGCATCGACATCGGGAGGATGACCCGGCGGAACGTGCTGGCGAAGGGCGAGTAGAGGTCGCTGGCGGCGTCGAACAGGTTGGTGGGGATCTTCTCCAGGCTGACGTAGATCGGCAGCAGGGCGAAGGGCAGGAAGTTGTAGGTGAGCCCGCCGATCGCCGCGGTGGGCGTGTTGATGATCTTCCCGTCGGTGGTGATGTTGAGGGTGTCGAGCACCCCCTCGAGGCTGAGGGCCTCGACGACGCCGAGGATCGGCCCGTTGTCGGCGAAGAGCGACTGCCAGGCGATGGTGCGGAGGAGGAAGCTGGTGAAGAACGGGACCATCACCAGCCCGAGCAGCAGGTTCCGCCAGCGCCCCGCCTTGAAGGCGATGAAGTAGGCCAGCGGGTAGGCCAGCAGGATGCACAGGACGGTGGTGATCAGGGCGTAGAGCAGGGCGCGCCACAGCTCGGTGCCGAAGTCGTCGTAGGCGTCGGAGAAGTTGCTGAAGGCCCAGGTGAAGTCGACCTGGCTGCTCCCGCGCTCGCGCCGGTCGGAGAGGGCGATCTTGGTCAGCGTGACCAGGGGGACCAGGAAGAAGAGGTAGATCACGATCAGGCCGGGGGCGGCCAGCAGGTACGGGGTCCACCGGGCCGTGCGGAGGGTGCGATCGTCGGCGTCGGTCGCCATCGCTCAGCCGCCCGTGATCTCGAGGAAGCGGTCGGTGACCCGCTGGTCGAGGTCCTCGGACATGTCGCCGAACACGAACATGCGGGCCTTCTCCTCGTCGCCGGGGAAGAGCAGCGGGCTCTCGGCCAGCGCGGCGGCGTCGCCCCCGAGCTTCTCCAGCTCCTCCCGCACGCCCTTCACCGGGGAGATGAACTGGACGTAGGCGGCGATCCGGGCCGCGACCGCAGGGTCGTAGACGTAGTTCATGAACTGGGCCGCGGCCACGCCGTTCTCCGCCCCGACCGGGATGACCATGGTGTCGAACCACGACATGGCCCCCTCCTCGGGGAACACGAAGCGGACGTCGGGGTTCGACGACTGGGCGATGTCGCCGGACCAGGCGATGCAGGCGGCGAAGTTCCCGTTGTCGATGTCCTGGAGGTAGTCGTTGCCGGTGAAGCGGCGGATCTGGCCGTCGGAGTCGGCTCGCGCGATCTGCTCGAGGGCCTCGTCGATCGTGTCCTCGGTGGGGTTGGACGGATCGTTGCCCTGACCCAGCATCACCAGGCCGATGCTGTCGCGCATCTCGGTGAAGAAGCCGATCTTGCCGGCGAACTCCGGGTCGAACAGGTCGTTGATGCTGGCCAGCTCACGACCCGTCTCGGCGATGTTGTAGGCGAACCCGGTGACGCCGGCCTGCCAGGGCAGGTTGAACTTCCCGCCCGGGTCCCAGGCCAGGTTCATGTACTGGGGATCGATGTTGGCGTAGTTCGGGATGAGGTTGTACGGGATCGGCGCCAGCCACTCCCGCTCCATCAGCCGCTGGGTCAGCCAGTAGGTCGGGACGGCGATGTCCCAGGGGGTCGTGTTGCCGCCCTCGAGGTAGGCGACGAACTCCTTGCCGTAGGCCTCGTTGTTGTCGTTCCAGGTCTCGGAGTAGTTGACCGAGATCCCCGACTCCTCCTGGAAGCGGTCGATCGTGCCCTGCTCGCCTTCCTCGGTGACGTCGATGTACTCGGTCCAGTTGATGATCTCGAGCTGGTCGGCCCCCTGGCCCAGGCCGCCCCCGGCCTCGCCCGCCGCCGCGGCGGTGCCCGAGGTACTGTCGTCGTCGCTGCCGCCGACGCTCGACAGCAGCACGGCGCCGACCGCCCCGGCCACGACGACACCGCCCCCGACGAGCACCTTGCGGCGGCTGATCCGGGCAGGGCCCGGGTCGGCGGCGGCCGCCGCGGCCGCCGCCGGGTCGGTGCCGTCGCCGTCGGCGGCCCCGTCGTCGTCGGCGTCGAGGGCGCCGGCCATGGTGGCCTCGACCTCGTCCATGTCCGTGCTGGTGGCGCCCACGATGGCGGAGCGACCGGGCATCACGAACGGGGCGTCGGGCGCCCACGTCAGGGTGACCAGGTTCCCGGCCCGGGTGAGCTCGGTGGCGTGGTCGGGGTCGATGGCGACGATGATCTCGGTCGCGGCGTCGAGGTCGACGATCAGGCGGATCTCGGAGCCGTGATAGTTAACCTCCTTGATCTCGCCCACGAACGAGCGCCCCGGCACCGTCTCCCCGTCGTTGGGGATGAGCCGCTCGGGCCGGATCATCACGGTGACGTCGGCGCCGGTCTCGAGACCGAAGGTCGACGGCACCTCGATGACGGCGCCCATGGCCAGGTCGACCGAATCGGTCTTGGCGAGGGCCGTCCCCGCGCTCACCCGGCCGGGCAGCAGGTTGGCCGAGCCGATGAACCCGGCCACGAAGATGCTGGCGGGGGCGTCGTAGATCTCCGACGGCGTGCCGATCTGCTCGACGCGACCCCGGCTCATCACCGCGATCCGGTCGCTCATGGTGAGCGCCTCGCCCTGGTCGTGGGTGACGAAGACGAAGGTGATGCCGACGTCGCGCTGGATCCGCTTGAGCTCGATCTGCATCGCCTCGCGGAGCTTGAGGTCGAGGGCGGCCAGGGGCTCGTCCAGGAGGAGGGCGACCGGCATGTTCACCAGGGCCCGGGCCAGGGCGACGCGCTGCTGCTGGCCGCCGGAGAGCTGGACGGGCCGGCGCTGGGCGAACTCGGCCAGCTTCACCAGGTCGAGCATCTCCATCGCCCGGGTGCGGGCCTCGGCGGCGGGCACCTTCTTCGACCGGAGCCCGAAGGCCACGTTCTCGACGATGGTCATGTGGGGGAACAGGGCGTACTGCTGGAACACCGTGTTGACGTTGCGCTTGTGCGGGGGCACGGACGACACGTCCTCGCCCTCGAGCAGCACCGCCCCGGCGGTCGGCTGCTCGAAGCCGGCGATCACCTTCAGGAGCGTCGTCTTGCCGCAGCCCGACGGGCCGAGGAGGGAGAAGAACTCCCCCGATCTGATGGCGAAGTCGGCGTGCTCCACGGCGACGTAGCTGCCGAACTCCTTCCGCACGTCCCGGAGGACGACGGCGTCAGCCGCGGGAGCCTCGGCCGCTGGAGCGTCGGCTGCTGTGTCGGTCATCAGTCGCCCTTCCTCTGCACCGATGGTGGCGGCAAGGTAACGGTCCCGTGTATCGGGCACATGAACAGCACCCACGGATCCGGTCGTCAGGGCCTACCCCCACGACCGGATCGTGTGAAGGATGCCACAGCAGCGAGCGAATCGCTGGCGAACCGACGCTCGACGAGGCACCCCTCCGGGTGAGACGATCAGGCCGGTGGTCGTGCCTGGAAGGCAGGGGCGATGGCGACGGCCTCGACGATCGACCTGGCCGTCTCCACGTGCTCGGCGATCTCATCGGGCTGGAGCGACCGCTCGGCCTTGCGTGCGTACTCGAAGTCGTTCCGACGATCGCGCAGGCGGTCCGCGTCGCGCAGGGCGTCTGGGCCGAGGTCGTCGATCTCCTGTCCGCGTAGTCGAGGACGAGCTTGTGGTGTCCCTGGACGTTCTCGATGCGCAGGCCGTGGGCGCCGGCGTGGCCATCGATCGCCTTTCGGACCGCGTCGTGGCACGCCCTGAGGGCAAGGGTCGGGTCGGTCGCGGCGACGCTCTCGGCCGAGACGAGGTGCTTGCGGGCAATGGTGATCAGCTCTCCGGCTCGAGCCATGTTCGGCTTGATCCTCGAGAGTCGGCCCTCGGCGATGGCGGCCTGCACCCAGGCCGAGTGCTCATCGCTCATCCCGGGTCACCGAGCGCGAGCTTCCGGAGCGGGCGATCCCGCACGGTGGCGACGAAGGGTCCGTCGTGCTCCCATTCCGATGGGTCGATGATCGTCGGGTTGAGGTACAGGTGGATCGTGTCCTCGATCGGTCGGAGCGCATCCCGCACCGCCCGACGATCCGGTCGGCCGACGATCAGGAGGTCGATGTCGTTGGGGTTCGGGTTGGCGGTCCCGACCCACGAGCCGAACAGGAAGGCCTCATCGATCCCGGGCACGTCGCTGAGCGCCCTTGCGATCCGGCCGTCGATGCCCACGGTCTGGGACAGGATCGACGCAAGCTCCTCCGCCCAGGGCAGGTCCCAGTTGGCCGACACGATCCGCATGCGACCGGCCTTCTCCACCGTGACCAGGCCGGACTCGACGAGCCGGTCGACCTCCCGGCTCGCGGTCGACATCGGGACCCCGGCCCGTCGGGCGACCTGGCCCAAGGGGCGAGAGACCCCGCGGCGCTCGAACAGGACAGCCAGGATCCGAGCCTGGGCATCGGTTCGGAACAGCGGAATCATTTCCACAAAGTGGAAGATATCACCCAGATTTCGGAAGCATGCGCATGCTGCCAGGTTCGCGGTCAGTCGACGGCGACGAGCTCGACGTTGAGGGTGGCGCCGGTGGGGGTCTCGTAGGAGACGGTGTCACCGGGTTGATGACCCATCAGGGCCTCGCCCAGGGGCGAGCCGGGCGACATCACGTCGAGGTCGTCGTGGCGCTCCTCGATCGAGCCGAGGAGGTAGCGCTCGGTGTCGTCGTCGCCCTCGTAGCGGATGGTGACGATCGAGCCGGCGACGACGGCGCCGCCGGTCTCGGCCTCGACGATCTGGGCGTCCTCGAGGATCGCCTGGAGGTGCAGGATGCGCCCCTGCATCTTCCCCTGCTCCTCCTTGGCCGCGTGGTAGTCGCCGTTCTCGGAGAGGTCGCCCAGCTCCCGAGCGGCCTCGATCTTGCGGGCGATGTCGATGCGCCCCCGCGTGGTCAGGTCGTCGTACTCGGCCTTGAGCCGGTCGTACGCCGCTTGCGAGAGCTGGGTCGTCTCGGGCATCGGACGAGGCTATGTGGCCGGAACGGCAGGGGGAAAGAACGGTGGCGCCCACGTAGTGTGGGTGGTTCCATCGGCCCAGGAAGAGAGCAGGACGCAGTGGCCCATCGCGTGGCAGTCATCGGAGGAGACGGGATCGGCCCCGAGGTGGTCGCCGAGGCCCTGAAGGTCGTGCGCGCCGCCGGCGTCGAGCTCGCCACCACCGACTTCGACCTGGGCGGCGCCCGTTACCTCCGCGACGGCACCGTCCTGCCCGACGACGTCCTCGACGAGCTGCGGGGCTACGACGCCATCCTCCTCGGTGCGGTGGGCACGCCCGAGGTCCCGCCCGGCCTCATCGAGCGGGGCCTCCTGCTCAAGATGCGCTTCGCCCTCGACCAGTACATCAACCAGCGCCCCTTCACCGACCCGGCCACGGGCATCGACATGGTCGTGATCAGGGAGAACACCGAGGGCACCTACGCCGGCGAGGGCGGGTTCTTGCGCAAGGACACCCCGCACGAGATCGCCACCCAGGGCTCGGTCAACACCCGCCACGGCGTCGAGCGCTGCGTCCGCTACGCCTTCGACCTGGCCATGACCCGGCGCAAGCACCTCACCCTGGTCCACAAGACCAACGTGCTCACCTTCTCCGGCGACCTCTGGCAGCGGACCTTCGACGAGGTGGCGGCCGAGTACCCCGAGGTCACCACCGCCTACAACCACGTCGACGCCGCCTGCATCTACTTCGTGCAGGACCCCGGCCGCTACGACGTGATCGTCACCGACAACCTCTTCGGCGACATCCTCACCGACCTCGGCGGCGCCGTGTCCGGCGGCATCGGCCTGGCCTCCAGCGGCAACATGGACCCCACCCGCCGGGCCCCGTCGATGTTCGAGCCCGTCCACGGCTCGGCCCCCGACATCGCCGGGCAGGCGAAGGCCGACCCGCTGGCCGCCATCCTCTCGGCCACGCTCATGCTCGACCTGCTGGGCGACGAGGCGGCGGCCGCCAAGATCCGGGCCGCCTGCGCCGCGGTCGTCGCCGGCCGAGATGGTCGTCCTGAGACCCGATCGACACCCGAGATCGGCGACGCTGTCGTCGACGCCCTGTAGGAGAGAAAGTCATGCCCATCACGCCCACCGAGAAGATCTGGATGAACGGCGAGCTGGTGCCGTGGGACGAGGCGCGCATCCACGTCCTCACCCACACGCTCCACTACGGCATGGGCGTCTTCGAGGGCATCCGGGCCTACGAGACGGCCGACGGGCCCGGCATCTTCCGGCTGACCGACCACATCAACCGCATGTTCCAGTCGGCCCAGATCCTGGGCATGGAGATCCCCTACACGCCCGAGGAGCTGGTCGCCGCCACCAAGGCCACGGTCGCCTCCACCGGCCTGGGCAGCTGCTACATCCGGCCCATCGCCTACTTCGGCTACGGCGAGATGGGGCTCAACACGCTGCCGTGCTCGGTCGACGTGTCGATCGCCTGCTGGCCGTGGGGCGCCTACCTGGGCGACGACGCGCTGACGAAGGGCGTGCGGATGAAGATCTCCAGCTGGACCCGCCACGACCACAACACCATGCCGCCGGCGTCCAAGACGACGGGCAACTACGTGAACTCCTCGCTGGCCAAGGTCGAGGCGCTCAAGGCCGGCTACGACGAGGCCCTGATGCTCAACCCGCAGGGGTTCGTGTCCGAGTGCACCGGCGAGAACGTCTTCGTCGCCCGCAAGGGGCGCTTCATCACCCCGCCGCTCTCGTCGGGCGCGCTGGAGGGCATCACCCAGTCCACCGTGTCGACGATCGCCGCCGACCTGGGCTTCGAGGTCGTGGTGGGCGAGCTGGCCCGCTCCGACCTCTACATCGCCGAGGAAATGTTCGTGTGCGGCACCGCGGCCGAGGTGTCGGCCGTGTCGTCGGTCGACGACCGCGAGATCCCCTCGCCCGGCGCCATGACCGTGGCCATCGGCGAGGAGTACCACCGCACCGTGCGGGGCGAGGTCGACCGGTACAAGGACTGGGTCGAACATGCCGAATGAGCCGACCCCCGAGGGGCGACGCCCCGCCGGCGCACCGGCGGAGATCGACGTCTTCGACACGACGCTGCGCGACGGCGCCCAGTTCGAGGGCATCTCGCTCACCGTCGACGACAAGCTGCGCGTCGCCGAGCAGCTCGACTGGCTGGGCGTCCGCTGGATCGAGGGCGGCTACCCGCAGGCCAACCCCAAGGACGCCGAGTTCTTCCTCCGGGCGCCGAACGAGCTGAACCTGGAGACGGCCGAGCTGGTCGCCTTCGGGTCGACCCGACGCCCGGCCGGCAAGGTCGACGTCGACCCCACCCTGAAGGCGCTCGTCGAGTCGGGCGTCGGCACCGCCTGCATCGTGGGCAAGAGCTCCGCCTTCCACGTCACCGAGGCCCTCGGCACCACCCTCGACGAGGGCGTGGCCATGGTCGTCGACTCGGTCCGGTTCCTCCGGGCCCAGGGGATGCGGGTCTTCTTCGACGCCGAGCACTTCTTCGACGGCTACCGGGCCGACCCCGAGTTCACCCTGCGGGTGCTGGAGGCGGCGGCCGAGGGCGGCGCCCAGACCGTCGTCCTGTGCGACACCAACGGCGGGTCGCTGCCCCACGAGGTCCAGCAGGCCACCGCCGAGGTCGTCGCCCACCTGGGGGCCGACGTCCAGATCGGCATCCACACCCAGAACGACTCGGGCTGCGCGGTGGCCAACTCGGTCGCCGGCGTCCTGGGCGGGGCCACCCAGCTCCAGGGCACCGTCAACGGCTACGGCGAGCGCACCGGCAACGCCAACCTCATGACCTGCATCCCCGACCTCGAGCTCAAGCTCGGGATCCGCTGCCTGCCCGAGGGGCGGATGGAGCGCCTCACCGCGGTGAGCCGTCACGTGGCCGAGCTGGTCAACCTCCCGCCCCACCCGGCCGACCCCTACGTCGGGTCGTCGGCCTTCGCCCACAAGGGCGGTCTCCACACGTCCGCGCTGGGCAAGATCGGCGGGGCCAGCTACGAGCACGTCGACCCCGGCGTGGTGGGCAACCACACCCGCGTGCTGGTCAGCGATCTCGGCGGCCGGTCGAGCATGGCCATGAAGGCCGCCGAGCTGGGCGTCGAGCTCGACGGGGCCGCCGCCGCCACTCTCACCGAGGAGCTCAAGCAGCGCGAGGCCCTCGGCTTCGTCTACGAGGCCGCCGACGCCTCGCTCGAGCTCCTCATGCGCCGGTCCACGGGCTGGCGCCAGGAGTACTTCGACCTCGAGGGCTACCGGGTCACCACCTACCACCGGAACGCGGTGCGGGGCGGTGTGCCGATCGGCGACGGCGAGGCGATGATCGACACCGAGGCGTCGGTCAAGGTCTGGGTCGGCGACGAGCGCCTGGTGGCCATCGGCGAGGGCAACGGTCCCGTCAACGCCCTCGACCAGGCCCTCCGGACGGCGCTCGACGATCGCTACGAGGCGCTGGCCCGGATCAAGCTGATCGACTTCCGGGTGCGCGTCCTCGACTCGTCGTCCACCACGGGCGCCGTCGTCCGGGTCCTCGTCGACTCCACCGATGGCGTCCGCACGTGGACCACCATCGGTGTCGACACCAACATCATCGAGGCGTCCTGGCAGGCCCTCGTCGACTCGATCGTCTACGGCCTGCTCCACACCGCCGACGCCTGATCGGCGCCGGCGGCGTGGAGCCTCGGTCGGTCGCTAGTCGCAGCCCTCGCCGGACACGGCGTCGAGAGTGACGGTGCCGTTCGAGATGGTGAAGTCGTAGGTCTGGACCTCGCTGGTCAGGTAGCCCTCGGTCACCAGCTCGGCCTCGTCGGCGGGGTCGCGCTGCTCGATGCTCTGGAACGACTCAACGGCCGTCTCCAGCTGGATGCGGTCGAAGGAGCAGCTGGCGTCGTCGATCACGTCGTCGGCGTTGGCCGCGATGAAGACGAAGAAGATGGTGGCGCCGATGGTCCAGAGGAGGCCGACGAAGCCGGCGATGAGGCCACCGATGGCCGCACCGCGGCCGACGCCGTTGAGCTGCTTGGACCGGCTGAGACCCATGAAGCCCAGCGGGATGGCCACGATGAACAGCACCGGGACGCAGAGGGCCGAGATGAGACCGGTGACGAGGGCGCCGGTGGCCATGCCGTTCGACGGCGGCGGGCCGGCGTAGCCCCCGGACGGCGGGTAGCCACCAGGGGCGCCGTAGCCCTGCTGCGGGGGATAGGACATGGCGGACCTCCACGGTCGAGCGACCGCCCGCGTGGCGATCTGCGCGCCGGGAGGGTAGCGGCCGGCTGCCGGCCGGTGGGGGGAACGGGGGTAGCCTCCCCGCCGATGGCTGCTCCGGAGTACGTGCCCCAGGACCAGATGGAGCGGGTGCGGGCCTACCGCTCCAACCCCCGCCGGCCCGAGTCCTGGGTGGCCGACCGGCCGGGTGAGATCGAGGGCGAGCAGCCCCGCGGCGAGCGCTTCGGGTCCCCCGGCCCCGACCTCGGCTTCGCCCTGAAGATCGCCCGCACCTTCGAGGACGCGCTGCACCTCGCCGAGGGCGAGGACCGTCACGACGCCGTCGCCGGGTGCGTGGCCATCGCCATGAAGCGGGCGTCGCGCTTCGGGCGGGCCCCCGTGGTCCACGACCTGACCGTCGCCTTCACCCTCTGGGGCTACCTCGACGAGGACCCGCCCGCCGACCTGGTCGAGCTGCGCCGCCGCTGGTTCGAGGGCGTGCACCACGACGCCCACCACTACGTGACGCTGCGGCGCGTGGTCGACTCCGTCCCCGACGCGACGCTCTCCCTCACCCCCGCGCAGGTCACCGAGACCCACCAGGCCGACTGGCGCAGCCTCCTCGACCTCGGCTGACGCCTCGGTCTCTCGTCGCTCTCTCGTCGAAGAACTCGCTGCGCTCGTTCTTCTCCTCGAACTGATCGGCCTCGCTGCGCTCGGGCTGTCCCACGGCTCGGCGGCTCGTTCCTCGCAGCCTCGCCGTTCGTGCGGGGGAGGCCCCCGCGCCCCCAGCGGCTGCGCCGGGCCCTTCGTCCTCCGTGCTGCTCGCGACGGTGCGTCGCCGTCCGGCCGGGTCGAGGACCCCTCCCGGGACCCGGGTCGAGGACCCCGGGCTGGTCGCTCCGAGGGGGCTGCGGGTTGGCGGTACCCTCGGGTCGTGCCCGATGCCCCCGTCGTCCGCTTCGCCCCGTCACCCACCGGGTTCCTCCACGTCGGCTCGGCGCACTCGGCCCTGGCCAACTGGCTGGTGGCCCGGCGGGCCGGTGGGCGCTTCCTGCTCCGCATCGAGGACACCGACGCCGAGCGCAACCGGCCCGAGCTGATCGACAACGTCCTGGAGATGCTCCGGTGGCTGGGCCTCGACTGGGACGGCGAGCCGGTCCACCAGAGCGACCGCACCGACGCCCACCGGGACACGGCGCTGCGCATGGCCGCCGACGGCCTGGCCTACTGGTGCGACTGCACGGCCGAGCAGGTCCAGGCCCGGGCCAAGGAGCGGGGCGGCCCCCCGGGCTACGACGGGTTCTGCCGCGACCGGGGCCTGGAGCGCGTCGAGGGCGCCACCGCCCTGCGGTTCCGGCGCCCCGAGGGCACCACCGGGTGGATCGACCTGGTGCGGGGCGAGGTCACCTTCGCCAACGACTCGTTGGAGGACTTCGTCCTCCTGCGGTCGAACGGGTCGCCCGTGTTCCTGCTGGCCAACGCGCTCGACGACTCGCACATGGGCATCACCCACGTCATCCGGGGCGAGGACCACGTCAACGGCACCCCCAAGTACCTCATGATCCTCCGGGCGCTCGGCCTGCCCGAGCCCACCGCCTTCGCCCACATGCCCCTCCTGGTCAACGACAGCCGCAAGAAGCTGTCGAAGCGGCGCGACGACGTCTCGGTGGCCGACTACCGGTCCGAGGGCTTCTTGCGCGAGGGGCTCGTCAACTACCTCTCGCTCCTGGGCTGGGGCCCGCCCGACGGCGTCGAGGTCCGGCCCGTCGAGGAGATCGTCGAGCTCTACGACCTGGCCCAGGTCAACCCGTCGCCCGCCTTCTTCGACCGCAAGAAGCTGCTCCACGTCAACGCCGAGTGGATCCGGCGGCTGGCGCTCGACGACTTCCTCGCGCGTGCCGGCGAGTTCCTGCCCCACGACGCCGCCCGGGCCGCCCTCGCCTCCATCGGCCCCCTCGTGCAGGAGCGGGTGCGGACCCTCGCCGAGGTCGCCGACATGGTCGACTTCCTGTGGCTCGACGAGCCCCCGGTCGACGAGGCCGATTGGGACAAGGTCGTGGTCCGGGGCAAGGCCTCGGCCGAGATGCTCGACGCCGCCCTGGCCCGTCTGGCGCCGCTGGCCGAGGGCGGGTGGACGGCGGCGGCGATCTCCGAGGCGATGGAGCAGGCGGCCGTCGAGGCCGGCATCACCAAGGAGGACGGCTCGCCCCAGATGGCCAAGGCCTCGGGGCCGGTGCGGGTCGCCGTCACCGGTCGCCGGGTGGGCCCGCCGCTGTGGGAGTCGCTCGAGGCGCTCGGTCCCGACCGCACCCGGGCCCGGCTGGCCGCGGCCCGGTCGCAGCTGGGCTGATGGCGTCTCCGACCTCCACCGCCGAGCTGCCGCCGGGCA
>DASVEC010000561.1:0-7497 GCA_036380755.1 Iamia sp.
GACATGGGGGCTCCAGGGGATGAGGCGGGGGCTGGGGGGATGGGGGGTCGGGGGAGGGATCAGCGGGCGCCGGTGGTGGGCCCGCGGTCCTGCGGCGCCCACGGGGTGAGCAGGCGGCCGAGGGCCCGGATGAGCTCGGAGAAGGCGACGCCGAAGAGGGCGACGACGACGATCCCGACGTACATCCGGTCGTTGATGAACAGCGCCCGGGAGTTGAAGATCAGGTAGCCGAGGCCGCTGTCGCCCACGATGAACTCGGCGGCCACGATGACGAGCACGGCGACGCCGGCGGCGACGCGCAGGGCCACGACGATCTGGGGCAGCGCCCCGGGGACCAGGACGTGGCGGAACATCTGGGCCCGGGAGGCCCCGAAGGCGGCGCCGGTCTCCCGGTAGCCCTCGGGCACGGCCATCACCGCCGTCATGGTCCCGATCCAGACGAAGAAGAAGACGGTGACGGCGACCAGGGCCACCTTGGGCCCCTCGCCCAGCCCGAACATGTTGAGGAGGACGGGGAGCAGGGCCAGCTTGGGCACGACGTAGAGGGCGTCGAGGGTGGGCTCGAGGGCGCGTCGCAGCAGGCGCACCGAGCCCATGGCCAGGCCCAGGACCAGGCCGGCGGCGCTGCCGATGGCCCAGCCCAGGGCGACGCGGCGGGCGGTGGCCGCCAGGTCGTCGAGGAGGCGACCGTCGCGGACGAGGTCGACGGCGGCCTGGCCGATCTCGACCGGGGACGGGTACACGCGGGCGTCGATCCAGCCCTGCGACGACCCCAGCTGCCAGGCCAGGCCGAGCACGACGGGCACGGCGATGGCGCAGGCCAGCTCGATCAGGCGGCGCTGGCGGAGGTAGGCGTTGGGGTCGCGCTCGGCCCGGCCGGGGGCCCGCACGAGCACGCCGGGTGTCGGGGTCTCAGCCACGACGGGCCACCTCCTTCATGTCCGCCTCGCTGCCGTCGTCGAGCTCGCCCCGCAGGAGCTGCCAGAGCTCGGCCTCGAGCTCGCCGAAGCGGGGGTCGGAGCGCAGGGCACCGCTGCGGGGGCGATCGAAGGGGACGGTGACCGTGCGCAGGATCCGCCCCGGCCGGGCGCTCATGACGACGACGCGGTCGGCCAGGAGGATCGCCTCGGACAGGCTGTGGGTGACGAACACGACGGTGCGCCGCTCCTGCTGGCACAGGTCGAGCAGCTCCTCCTGCAGCAGCGACCGGAGCTGGGCGTCGAGGGCGGCGAAGGGCTCGTCCATCAGGAGGATCTCGGGCTCGACGGCGAGGGCCCGGGCGATGGCGACCCGCTGGCGCATCCCCCCGGAGAGGGTGTCGGGCCAGGCGTCGGCGAACTCCGCCAGGCGCATCCGCTCGAGCCACGTCGCCACCTGCTCGTCGGCCCGACGCCGGGGGACGCCGGCGATGTCGAGGCCGAGACGGACGTTGGCCGCCACCGTCTTCCAGGGGTAGATGCCGTAGTCCTGGAAGATCATCGCCGCCGGGTGGCGGACCTCGGTGGCGATCCGCACCTCGCCGGCGCTCGGGCGGAGCAGGCCGGCGACGATCCGGAGCAGCGTCGACTTCCCGCACCCCGACGGGCCCACGACGGAGACGAACTCGCCGTCGGCCACGTCGAGGTCGATCGGGCCCAGCGCCTCGACCACGCCCTTGCCCCGTCCTCGACCGAACGTGCGGCCGACGGCGCGGGCACTGATCTTCTCCGCCGCGTGGGCCACACCGATCTCCTGTGTTCGACTATCAGACCGCCTGTTCGGATCAAGGTATGGCGGCCGTCACCCCTCGTCAAGGAGTTTCTGACGGGTCGTCAGATTTTCAGGGATCCCGTGAGGGGACCGGTCCGAATGCCACGATGGGTCGCCATCTGACGGTCCCCTGGAGCACGGCGCGTGCTGTTCCCCACCTTCGAGTTCGCCCTGTTCTTCTCGGGCGTGTTCGTCGTCAGCTGGCTCCTGCGACCGCACCCGCAGGCCTGGCGCTGGTTCCTGCTGGCCGCCAGCTTCGTGTTCTACGGCGCCTTCGAGTGGGTCTACTGCCTGCTGCTGGGCTTCTCGATCCTGGCCAACCAGGCCTTCGCCCTGGCCATCCACCGCCAGGCCGACGAACGCCGGCGGCGGACGATCCTGGCCGCCGCCGTGGTCGTCAACCTCGGCCTCCTGGCGTACTACAAGTACACCGACTTCTTCATCGAGTCGGTGAGCAGCACGCTCGAGGCGGTCGGCGTCGAGACCGGGTGGGTCCCGCTCCAGATCGTCCTCCCGGTGGCGATCTCGTTCTTCACCTTCCAGGCCCTGAGCTACGTCATCGACGTGTTCCGGGGTGACGCCGAGCCGTCGCCGCTGCTCGACTTCGCCGTCTACCTCTCGTTCTTCCCCCACCTGGTGGCGGGGCCGATCGTGCGGGCGCGCGAGCTGCTGCCCCAGCTGAAGGAGCGGGCCGACCCCCGCAAGGTCAACAGCGCGCTGGCGTTCCGGCTGATCATCGCCGGGCTGTTCAAGAAGGTCGTGATCTCCAGCTTCGTCTCGGCCGCGATCGTCGACGACGTCTTCGCCGTGCCGGGCCAGTACCGGTCGTGGGAGATCCTCGTTGCGATCTACGCCTACGCCATCCAGATCTACGCCGACTTCAGCGGCTACACCGACATCGCCATCGGCTGCGCCCTGCTGCTGGGCCTGCGGTTCCCCCAGAACTTCGACGCGCCCTACGCGGCCACGTCGATGCAGGCCTTCTGGCGGAAGTGGCACATGACGCTGTCGTTCTGGCTGCGCGACTACCTCTACATCCCCCTCGGCGGCAACAAGGGGAGCGAGAACCGGCGCGACACCAACCTGTTCCTCACCATGCTGATCGGGGGCTTCTGGCACGGCGCGGCCTGGACGTTCGTCGTCTGGGGCGCGATCCACGGCGTGGCCCTCGCCGGCGAGCGCCGGGTCCTCGCCGCCCGGAAGGCGGCCGGGAAGGTGCCCGGCCGCTGGTCACCGGTGATCCGGTGGATCGTGACCTTCCACATCGTGTGCCTCGGTTGGGTGTTCTTCCGGGCCGAGTCGTTCGGGCACGCCTTCGAGCTGCTGTGGCGGCTCGTGGCCGCGCCCGGCATCGGATCGGCGGTCACCCCCATGCTGGTGTTCGTGATCGCCCTGATGATCGCCTCACAGTTCGTCCCGACCGACTGGGTCGACCAGGCCCAGGCCGCCTTCTCCCGCTCCGTGCCCGCCGTCCAGGCCGTCGCCCTCGCCGTGGGCCTGCTGCTGGTCGACTCGCTCGGTCCCGAGGGTGTGCCTCCCTTCATCTACTTCCAGTTCTAGGTGTTCCATACCACTGCTATGCATCACATCGCTATGCAACGTCTCCGAGCCCTCACCCTCGTCGCCCTGCTGCTGGCCGCCGGCGCGTGCACCGACGACGGCGGCGAGGCGCCGGACGACGACGCGGTCACCACCACGACCGACCCCGGCGACACCGTCCTCACCGCCGGCGGCGCCCTCCCGGAGCTGACGCCGATCCGCGTCGCCCGGCTCGGTGATCGGCCCGCGTTCGTCGACGGCGACGGTCGCGAGGTCCTGTTGCGGGGGGCCAACTTCAACGCCCTCGGCGACTACCACCAGGCCGATCCGGCCTTCGCCCCGACCCGGCCGCCGACCGACGCCGACTGGGACGGGATGGCCGCGGCCGGGTTCGGCGTCGTCCGCCTCATCGTGTCGTGGTCGGCGCTCGAGCCGGTGCGGGGCCAGATCGACACCGCCTACGTCGAGCGCATCCGCCAGGCCATCGACGCGGCCGCCGCCCGGCGCATCTACACCGTGGTCGACATGCACCAGGACGCGTGGGGCAAGTTCATCGCCACCCCGCCGGGCACCGTCTGCCCCGAGGGCACCGAGCCCGCCATCGGCTGGGACGGAGCGCCGCAGTGGGCCACCCTCACCGACGGCGCCGAGACGTGCCGGCCCCTCGGCTACCGCGAGGGGTCGGCCGCGGTGCGCGCCGCCTTCACCGCCTTCTACGAGAACCGCGACGGCATCCGCGACGCCTTCGCCGCCACCTGGCACCGCCTCGTCGCGGCCCTGGGCGACACGCCCGCCATCGCCGGCTACGACCTGCTCAACGAGCCCAACCTGGTGCTCGAGGCCACCGCGTCCGAGCAGCGCTACACCGAGCTCCTGCGCTCCACCCTGGCCGAGGTGCGGGCCGGCGAGGCCGAGGCCGGCGTGGCGCCCCGGGTCGTCTTCGTCGAGCCGATCGTGCTGTACCCCCTTCCCGGGTCGCTCCCGACCCACCCGCTGGCGATGGACGACCAGCTGGCCTTCGCCCCCCACAACTACGCCGAGGTGATCGGGCCCAAGATCCTCACCGTCGAGCAGACCTTCGAGGTCGCCGTCGCCACCGCCACCGAGCGGGACTGGCCGCTGTGGATCGGTGAGCACGGCGTGTTCGCCGTCGACGATGCCACCCGCGATGTCAACCGCCGGTTCGCCGCGGCCCAGGACGCGGCCCTCGCCGGTGGCGCCCAGTGGCAGTGGCGCCAGTGGTGCGGCGACCCCCACGCCATCGGCGTGCCGGGGCGGGCGGTCACCGAGGTCCAGGTCCAGCTGAACGACGTGACCTGCCCGGCCGACGCCTCGACCGGCCCCAACGACGAGCTCATGCGGGTGGCTGGGCGGGCCTATCCCCGGGCCGCGCCGGGCCGGCTGACCGACCTCGACTCCGACCCCGACGCCCGCACCGTCTCGATCACGGGCGTGATCGACGACGACCTGGCCAGCGGGGGCGACCTGGTGGTGTGGATCCCGGGTGAGGAGCGCCCCGAGATCGAGGGCCAGGGGCTGGGCGAGCCCGTCCTGAGCCAGGTGCCGGGCGGCTGGTACGTCACCGTCGAGGTCGTCGACTCGCCCTACGAGCTGGACGCCCGATGAGCGACGGCGGCGACTGGCGGCCACCACCCCACCCGGGACACCCCGACCCCCACGGCGAGCAGCATGAGGGCCCGCCGCCGCCCGGCGCCACGCCGCGGCCGCGCTCCGAGCCCCGATCGCTGCGCTACCACGATCTGGCCGGTGCCCGGCCCCAGCCCGCCGGCCGGGTGCTGGCCATCGGCGCCCTGGCCCTCTTCCTCGCCGCCCTGCTCAACGCCGACGGCCTCTTCGAGCTGGCCAACCGTCAGCCGGTGGGCTGGAAGCGCGACGTGGCCCGGGGCGCGGTGGCACCCTTCTGCGCCCTCGGCGACCTGACCCGTCTGAAGGACATCCGCTCGTCGATCCGCGACGCCACCGACAAGGACAGCCAGGACTGCACCGAGGACGCCCCCAGCGGATCCGACGCCTTCGTCGCCCCCAGCACCACCACCACGGCGCCGTCGGCCACCACCGCGCCCCCGATCGACACCCGGCCGGCCACGGCGGCCGAGCCCCTGCGCGTGTGGTTGGGCGGCGACTCCATGACCATCGAGCTGGAGCAGTCGGCCACCGACCTCGTCACGTCCCGCCCCGAGGTCGCCCTCACCACCCATGCCGAGGTCAGCTCGGGTCTCACCCGCCCCGACTTCTTCGACTGGCCGGCCTACTTCCGGGACGAGGTCCTGCCCGCCGACCCCGAGGTCGTGGTCGTGATGTTCGGGGCCAACGACTCCCAGGGCATGGAGGTCGAGGGTGAACCGGTCCAGCCCGACGACGAGCGGTGGCAGGCCGAGTACCGCCGCCGGGTCGGCGTGGTGATGGACCAGCTGCAGGGGGAGGGCCGCCTGGTGGTGTGGGTCGGCCAGCCCCGCATGCGCGATGCCGGGTTCGACGAGCGGATGGGCGTGCTCGACGAGATCTACGCCTCCGAGGCCGAGTCCCGCCCGTGGGTGCGGTTCCTCGACAGCCGGCCCGTGCTCAGCCCCGACGGCGGCGGCTACCAGGCCACGGCGGGCGACACCTCGCTCCGCCAGGGCGACGGCATCCACCTCGACCGGGGCGGCGCCGACGTGCTGGCCGAGGCCATCTTCGCCCTGGTCGACGAGGTCCGGGCGGGGGGCTGACGATCACCGAGCCGGCGGGTGCCCGCCGGTAGGGTCCCCGCCCGTGGAGCCGCTGCCCCTGATCGCCCTGGTCGGGCTCGGTGTGCTCGGGCTGGCGGTGGGCTCGTTCCTCAACGTCGTGATCGTGCGGGTCCCGGCCGGCGAGTCGATCCTGTCGCCGCCGTCGCACTGCATGGCCTGCGACGCCCCCATCAAGCCGTGGGACAACATCCCGGTCCTCTCGTGGGTGATCCTGCGGGGCCGGTGCCGGGCGTGCGGCGAGGAGTTCGGCCTGGCCTATGCGCTGGTCGAGGTGGCCAACGCCGTCCTCTGGGTGATCGCCGGGCTGCGCTTCGGCGCCTCGTGGGCCCTCGTCCCGATGCTGCTGCTGTTCTCGACGCTGCTGGCGCAGTCGGTCATCGACCTCGAGACGTCCCGGCTGCCCGACCGGATCAACTTCCCCGTGTTCGGCGCGTCGGTGGTCCTGGTGGCGGCGGTCTCGGCCATCGAGGGCGAGCCGAGCCGCATCGGCCTGGCCCTGCTGGGCGCGGCCGGGTACGCGCTGTTCATGTTCGCCCTCGCCTTCCTCTCCATCCGCGGGCAGCAGGCCATGGGCCTGGGCGACGCCAAGTTCGCCCTGATCCTCGGGCTCTTCCTGGCGTGGGTGCACCCGCTCCTGATCCCGTTCTCGCTGATCGTCGCCAGCGTGGTCGGGTTGGTGCCCGGCGCGGTCATGTACATCGTCCGCGGGAAGAGCGAGCACTACCCGTTCGGTCCGTGGCTCGCGCTCGGCTGCCTCGTCGCGCTGCTCGCCGCCAACGGGCTGCTCGACACCCAGCTGATGGACACACCAGCGTTCCTGGCGGGGCCCTGACCCGAGCCGAGATGGCCTTCGGGACCAGGGGGGACGGGAAGTAGGTTCGGGACGTGCTCCGCTTCCTGACCGCCGGTGAGTCCCACGGGCCTGCCCTCGTCGTGATCGTCGAGGGTCTGCCGGCGGGGCTGGCGGTCACGGTCGAGGACGTCCAGGAGGAGCTGCGCCGGCGCCGGCTGGGCTACGGGCGCGGGCCCCGGATGCGCTTCGAGGTCGACCAGGTCCGGATCCTCGGCGGCGTCCGCCACGGCCGCACGTTGGGCTCGCCGGTGGCCGTCGAGATCGCCAACACGGAGTGGGAGCGGAACCCCGAGAAGTGGCAGAAGGAGATGTCGGTCCGGGCCGAGGACGGTCCCACCGAGCAGCCACTGACCCAGCCCCGGCCCGGTCACGCCGACCTGGCCGGCATGCAGAAGTACGGCTTCGTCGACTCCCGCGACGTGCTCGAGCGGGCCTCGGCGCGCGAGACGGCGGCCCGGGTCGTCGCCGGCACCCTGGCCAAGCTCTGGCTGCGCACGATCGGCATCGACATCGTCTCCCACGTGGTCCGGATCGGCGCGGTGGCGGTCCCGCCCCGCCCGGCGCCGACCATCGACGACCTCGAGCGGATCGACGCCGACGAGGTCC
>DASVEC010000562.1:0-9197 GCA_036380755.1 Iamia sp.
CGTCCCGACGACCGGATCAACCCGGTCGGGTCGGTGCCCTTCCTGCTCGTCCACCTCGCCCCGCTGCTGGTCGTGTTCACCGGCGTCACCGCCGCGGCGGTGGTCATCGGCATCGCCCTGTTCTACGGGCGCATGTTCTTCATCACCGCCGGCTACCACCGCTACTTCGCCCACCGCAGCTACCGGATGGGCCGGGTGGCGCAGTTCGTGATGGCCGTGGGCGGGGCCACCGCCGCCCAGAAGGGCGCCCTCTGGTGGGCCAGCCACCACCGCGACCACCACCGCTTCAGCGACACCGAGCGCGACGTCCACTCGCCGCTCAAGGGCTTCTGGTGGAGCCATGTCGGCTGGATCCTCAGCGACAAGCACAAGGGCTGGGACCCCGACGCCATCAAGGACTTCAACAAGTACCCCGAGCTCCGGTTCATCACCAAGCACGACTGGATCGCACCGTGGACGCTCGGCGTGGTCTCGTACCTCGTCGCCGGCTGGCCCGGGCTGATCGTCGGCTTCTTCTGGTCGACCGTGCTGCTCTGGCACGGCACCTTCACGGTGAACTCGCTGGCCCACGTGATGGGGCGCCGCCGCTACGCCACCACCGACACCAGCCGGAACTCCGCCCTCATCGCCGCCTGGACCGGCGGCGAGGGCTGGCACAACAACCACCACTACTACCAAGCGTCGGCGCGCAACGGCTTCTTCTGGTGGGAGTACGACCCGACCTACTACGGCCTCAAGGTCCTGTCGTGGTTCCGCATCGTGCGCGACCTCAAGGTCCCGCCGGCCCGGATCCTGGACGATGCCCGGGTGCGCGAGGGCAGCTTCGACGTGGGCATGTTCAAGGCCCACTGGGGCAAGGCCACCGCCGCCTTGTCCGCCCACGCTCGCAAGGCCGAGGCGCCGGTCGACGACGACCTCGTCGAGGTGGAGGTGGCGACCCGGCGCGAGGCCGTGTCGGAGCAGATGCACGCCTCCCGGGAAGCCCTGGAGGAGAGCGTCCGCAACGCCATGCGGGCCGCCGAGGAGCTGGCCCAGCTCAGCCGCAAGGCTCGCGCCCAGGCCCGCTGACCCCCTCGAGGGCTATTGGAGCCCGGCGTTGAGCTTGTCGAGGGCCTGCTCCTCGGTGACGTCGAGGGCGAAGCTGAGCTCGGACACGAGGATGCCCCGGGCCCGCTCCAGCATCGACTTCTCGGCCGTCGAGAGGCCCTTGCCGGCCTCGCGCAGGGCCAGGTTCCGCACCACCTCGGCGACCTGGTAGACGTCGCCCGACTTCATCTTCTCCTGGTGGTTCTTGAAGCGCCGGCTCCAGTTGGCCGGCTCGCGCACGTCGCGCTTGCCGATGAGCCGGAAGAGATCCTCGACGTCGGACTTGCTGATCGGCGGGCGCATGCCCACCTCCTCGGCCTTGTCGACCGGGACCCGGAGGGTCAGCTCGCCGTGCACCATGTGGAGGACGAGGTACTCCTTCTTCTCGCCGAAGGCCTCGATCTTCTCCTTCTTCTTGATCACCGCGGCACCGTGGTGCGGGTAGACGACGCGGTCACCGACCTTGAAGGTCACGCTTGGGGCTCCTCGACGGGGATGGGCAGCGCACCATTGTGCCATCTGCGACCCCCGCTTCCTCAGCCCAGCTCCGCCGTGGGTAGGTGGCGACCGTCGGTGAGCTCCTCCCAGCCAATGGTGACCGCGTCGCCGACGGCGATGGTCGACGGGTCCTCGACGCCGTGCGCCTGGAGCATCATGCGGACGCCCTCGACCAGGTCGACGAGGACCACGGCGTAGGGGGCTCGATCGGCCAGACCGGGGTGGTTGGGCTTGGGCTGGACCGACACGGCGTGGACGACGCCCTCGCCCTCGGCGTCGCGCCACTCGATCTCGTCGGACAGGCACGACGGGCAGAAGCCCCGGGGGTACCAGTGGGGCTGCTCGCATTCGGTGCACCACGGGAGGGTGAACCGGCGCTCGCGGCTCGCGTCCCAGAAGGGCGTACCGGCCACGGACTGCGGGGGGCTGAAGCGCTCGGGCTGGGGTCGATCGGCGGGCTGGTCGGTCATCAGAGCGTCGCCTCCGTGCCGAGGATGACGGTGGCCATGGCGCTCAGGACTCCGCCGCTGCCGTGGGCCACGGCCACCTCGGCACCGGGGACCTGCCGGGGACCGCTCTCGCCCCGGAGCTGACGCACCGCCTCGACCAGCAGGAACATCCCGTACTGGCCGGGGTGGGTGAAGGCCAGGCCACCGCCGTTGGTGTTGGCCGGCAGGGCGCCGCCGGGGCGCAGGGGGCCGTCGGCCACGAAGGCCCCGCCCTCGCCCTTGGGGCAGAAGCCGAGGTCCTCCAGGGCCAGCAGCACGGTGATGGTGAAGGAGTCGTAGAGCTCGACCACGTCGACGTCGGCCGGCGTCAGCCCGGCGATCCCGAACGCCTCGCGGCCCGAGATCACCCCGCCGGTGGTGGTGAGGTCGGGCATCTGGCTGATCATCGAGTGGGTGTGGCCCACACCGGCGCCGAGGACGGCGACCGGCGGCTGGGCCAGGTCGCGGGCCCGGTCGACGCTGGTGAGCACGACCGCGCCGGCGCCGTCGGTGACGAGGCAGCAGTCGAGCTTGTGCAACGGCGACGCCTCCATGGGCGAGGCCAGGACGTCCTCGACGGTGATGGGGTCCTGGAGGCGGGCCCGCGGGTTCATCGACGCCCACTCGCGGGTCTGCACCGCGATTTCGGCCAGCTGCTCGGACGTGGTGCCGAACTCGTGCATGTGGCGGCTGGCGGACAGGGCGTAGGCCCCCATCGGGAGGCGCAGGCCGTGGGGGAACTCCCACTCCATGTTGGGTGTGGCGTTGGCCCGCGAGCCCCAGCCCCCGGTGCCCCGCTTGAAGTCGGATCGAGGCGTGGCCGCGTAGACCACGACGACGACCTCGGCCAGCCCCAGGGCGACGGCGGCCGCCGCGTGCTGGACGTGGATCTCGAAGCTGGAGCCACCGGTCTGGGTCGTGTCGGTCCACCGCGGCGTGATGCCGAGGCGTTCGGCCAGCTCGAGGCTGGCGGCCCAGCCGACCGGGTTGTTGATGGCGACGCCGTCGACGTCGGCCAGGGTGAGGCCGGCATCGGCCAGCGCGGCGCGGATCATGCGGGCCTCGATCTGCGGGACGGTGCCCGGGATCTGCCCGCTGGCGTCGGCCGCGTCGGCCACACCGACGAGGGCGGCCGCGCCGCGGAAGGGGTGGTCAGGCACGGCGCCTGGTTAGCAGCCCGGACGTGACGATCTCCACTTTGCAGAGTGCGTGCAACTTCTTGCCGACAGGCGTACTGTCGGGCCATGGAGACCACCTCCGACCGCGTCATCCCTCCCGGCCCCAAGCTGGAGTTCGAGGAGGGCGAGCCGATGGCGACCGGCCTCAACCCCTTCGTGCCGGGGTTCTTCGACGACCCCTACCAGCAGTACCGGGAGCTGCGGGAGACCGATCCGGTCCACCACTCCCCCCTCGGGCTGTGGTTCCTGTCCCGCTGGGAGGACTGCCACAAGGTCCTGCGGCTGCCGGGCACGTCGGTCGACGAGCGCAACGCCACCATGGCGCGGCAGGCCGAGCTGGCCGCGGCCATGGAGGCCCGGGGCGGGCGCCGCAGCCAGTCGATCCTCAGCGCCGACCCGCCCGATCACACCCGCATGCGCAAGCTGGTGTCGAAGGCGTTCACGCCCCGCACGGTCTCCCGTCTCGAGGAGCGCGTCGCCGAGGTGGCCGATGCCCGTCTCGACGAGGCCGCGTCCCGTTCGGCCGACGAGGGGTCCGTCGACCTCATCGAGGCCCTCGCCTTCCCGCTCCCGTTCCAGGTGATCCACGAGATGCTGGGCATGCCCGACTCGGTGCCCGCCGAACGGCTGCGGTCGCTCTCGCAGACGGTCACCCAGTCGCTCGATCCCGTCCTCGCCGTCGTCCACGCCGACGAGATCGCCGACGCCGGCGAGGAGCTGTTCGGGATCATCGGCGAGGCCATCACCTGGAAGCGCGACCACCTCGACGACGACCTCCTCAGCGCCCTCGTCCTGGCCGAGGAGGAGGGTTCCACCCTCAGCGACGAGGAGCTGCGCGACAACGTCACGCTGCTCTACCTGGCCGGTCACGAGACGACCGTGAACCTCATCGGCAACGGCCTGCTGTCCCTGCTCCGCCATCCCGACCAGGCCCGGATCCTGCGCGACGACCCATCGCTCGACACCGGCGCCATCGAAGAGCTGCTCCGCTACGACAGCCCGGTCCAGTTCTCCCGCCGCATCGCCCTCGAGCCGTTCGAGGTGGCCGGCCATGAGGTCGAGGTGGGCGACATCGTGATGACCGGCCTGGGCGCGGCCAACCGCGACCCGGCCAAGTTCGGCCCCACCGCCGAGCAGCTCGACGTCACCCGGGCCGATGCCCACCACCACATCAGCTTCGGCAGCGGCGTCCACCACTGCCTGGGGGCGGCGCTGGCCCGTCTCGAGGGCCGCACCACCATCCCCCGGGTGCTCCGCCGCTTCCCCGAGGCCGAGCTGGCCACCGACGAGATCGAGTGGAACGGCCGCATCGTCCTCCGCGGCGTCGCCCGCCTCCCCGTCACCTTGGGCCCCGCTGCCGCCTGATCCCCAAACTGCGACCGTCATCCACCCTGGAGGTGGACCAGGGTCGCAAGAAGGGTGGGGTCAGCCCGCCTGCATGGACTCGAGGGTGGCCTTCATCTGGGCGTGGACGAGGTTGACGGCTTGGAGGGGGCGGATCATGACCCGGAACTCGACGATCTTGCCGTCGTCGTCGCAGCGGATGATGTCGATGCCGTTGACGTACTTGCCCTCGACCGTGGTCTCGAACTCGAGCACCGCGGTGTCGCCGTCGAGGACCTTCTTCGTGTAGCGGAAGCCGCCGCCGGACCCACCGGAGGGCGTGTCGCCGGGGAGGGTCTGGCCCGCGGCCATGAGGTACATCATGGTGATCGCCTTGCCCTCCTGGGGCGTGTAGACGATCGGCGAGTAGAAGACGACGTCGTCGTGGAGCAGCTCGTCGAGGCCGCCGGGCAGCTCGCCCCGCAGGTGCGCGTGCCAGCGCTCGATCACGTCGTGGATGGGTCCGTCGGCCATGGGCCGGACCCTACGACGGCACCGCCTCCTGCGCCCCGGCAGGCACGCCGGTGACGTCCCAGACGTGGTGGACGGGGTCGTGCACGAGGTACTGGGCGAAGGTCGTGACGGTGAACTGCGATCCGTCGCTGCGCAACCCGGTCCGGTCGTGCTGGTCCGGCGTCACCGCCGCGAACGACGCGGCGAGGACCTCGGCCGCGGCGGTCAGCTCGTCGGTCACGACGGCGGGGTCCTGCTCGCCGTAGCGCTCGGCCACGGCGGTCTCGTCCTGGTCCCAGTTGGCGAAGCCGGCGCCGTCGGTGTCGAGCATCAGGTGCAGCCGGGTGTCGAACAGGCGGAAGACGTCCCGCACGTGGCAGGCGTACTCGAGCGGCGACCACACGTCGGGCTGGGGCCGCACGGTGACGTCCGGCCCACCTAGCACCTCGACCCAGCGGGCGGCGTTGGCCCGCACCACGGGCGCCACGTCCTCGACGGCCACGGTCGAGGCGACGAACCCGCACTCCGGGCAGGGCCGCTCCAGCACCCACGTCCAGTCCTTGTCATCCGGCACGATCTCGTCACCCATCGAAGGAACGCTACGACCCCCCTCGCCACCCGACGAGGGGGTTTCCTGCCGTCAGACGTCCAAGAACCGGCCGACGGCGAAGCCGGAGCCGACGGCGCCGATGAGGGCGCCGGCGACGACGAGGGGGACCGACTGGCCGATCACCGTGCCGACGCTGAAGTCGAACTCGGCGAAGAGCTCGAGGTAGTCCTCCTTCGCCAGCGACTGGAACAGCACCGAGTTCAGGGCCAGGAGGAGGCCGATGGCCATGAGACCGCCCAGGAGGGCCTGGATCATGCCCTCGAGGATGAACGGGACCCGGATGAACCAGTTCGTGGCGCCGACGAGCTTCATCACCTCGATCTCGCGCCGCCGGGCGAACATGGCCGTCCGGATCGTGTTGTAGATCAGCAAGATGGCGATGCCGGAGCTGACGGCGGAGGCCAGGAACACGCCCAGGTTGAGCTTGTCGGACAGCTCCTGGATGGCCTTGATCGCCTCTTGGGCGCTCTTGACGTCGAGCACCCCGGCCTCGTTCTTGAAGATGTTGCGGAGGGCCACCACCGAGTCGGGATCGGGGTTGGTGGGCTTGACCCGGAAGGACGTCGGTATGTCCTCGGGGCGGAGGAGCTCCTGCATGGTGGGCTCGTCGGCGAAGAGCTCCTTGGCCTCCTCGAAGGCCTCGTCGCGATCGACGTAGGTGGCCTCGCGGACCTCCGGGTTGTCGTCGAGAGTCCGCTGGAGGGCCGCGACCTGCTCCTCGGTGACGTCGGTCTCGAGGAAGATGATGATGTCGACGTCGTCCCGGAACCGGCCCGACAGCCCGTCGACGCCCTCCCGGACGAGCAGGGCGACACCCGCGAGGGTGAGGGCGACGGCCACCGTCACCACCGAGGCGATGGTGAGGGTGGGGTTGCGCCCCAGGTTCTGGCCGGTCTCCCGGGCGACGTACCCGACGTTCAGTGCCATGCCGGCCTACTCGTAGACGCCGCGCGCCTGGTCGCGGATGATCGTGCCCCGGTCGAGCTCGATCACCCGCCGGCGCATGGTGTCGACGATGCTGCGGTCGTGGGTGGCCATGACCACCGTGGTGCCCGTGCGGTTGATCCGGTCGAGCAGGCGCATGATCCCCACGGAGGTGGCTGGGTCGAGGTTGCCGGTGGGCTCGTCGGCCAGGAGGATCAGCGGCCGGTTGACGAAGGCCCGGGCGATCGACACCCGCTGCTGCTCACCGCCCGAGAGCTCGTCCGGGTAGTTCTTCTGCTTCTTGGCCAGGCCGACCAGCTCGAGGATGGCGGGGACCTGGGTCTTGATCACGTGGCGGGGGCGCCCGATGACCTCGAGGGCGAAGGCCACGTTCTCGTACACGTTCTTGTTCTGGAGCAGCTTGTAGTCCTGGTAGACGCTGCCGATGTTCCGGCGCAGGTAGGGGATCTTCCACGAGCTGAGGTCGCCGATGTCCTTGCCGGCCACGAAGATGTGACCCGCCTGGGGCTGCTCCTCCCGGTTCAGCAGCCGCAGGAGGGTGGACTTGCCCGACCCCGACGGCCCCACCAGGAACACGAACTCGCCCTTGCCGATCTCGAAGGATCCGTCCTTCAGGGCGACGACATCGCCCTTGTAGACCTTGGTGACGTTCTCCAGCTTGATCATCCGGTGGGCGACGTTATCGCCGCGGGACCCCCGATCCGTGGCATGGTCGCCCCGACGTGAGCCCTGTCACAGGGCTAGGTGGAGGCGAGATCCTCGGCCCGGCGCCAGCGGAGGTAGGCCTCCATGAACGGGTCGACGTCGCCGTCGAGGACGTTGTCGACCTGGCCCGTCTCGTGGTCGGACCGCAGGTCCTTGACCATCTGGTACGGCTGCAGGACATAGGAGCGGATCTGGCTGCCGAACCCCACCGAGTGCTGCTCGCCCCGGATGGCGTTGAGCTCCTCCTCCCGCTCGAGACGGGCCACCTCGGCCAGCTTGGCCTTGAGGATCTGCATGGCCCGGTCCTTGTTCTGGTGCTGGCTGCGCTCGTTCTGGCAGGACACCACGATGCCGGTGGGCAGGTGGGTGATGCGCACCGCCGAGTCGGTGACGTTCACGTGCTGGCCGCCGGCGCCCGACGAGCGGTAGACGTCGATGCGCAGCTCCTTGTCGTCGATGACGACGTCGGGCACGTCCTCGAGGAAGGGGGTGACCTTGAGGGCGGCGAAGGCGGTCTGGCGCTTGCCCTGGGCGTTGAACGGGCTCATCCGGACCAGCCGGTGGACGCCGTGCTCCGAGCGGAGGAGGCCGTAGGCGTGACGCCCCTTGACCATGAAGGTGGCCGAGGAGATGCCGGCTTCGGAGCCCTCCTGGACGTCGTCGAGCTCGGTGTCGAACCCGCGCCGCTCGGCCCACCGCAGGTACATGCGCAGCAGCATGTTGGCCCAGTCCTGGGCGTCGGCCCCACCCTCGCCGGACTGGATCTCGCAGATGGCATCGGCCTCGTCGTGCTCGCCGGTGAAGAGGCTCCGCAGCTCGAGGCGGGAGAACCGCTCGCGCAGCTCGGCGACGGCGGTCTCGATCTCGGGCTCGAGGCTCTCGTCGCCCTCCTCGCGAGCCATCTCGGCCAGGGTCTCGGCGTCCTCGATGCCGGACTCCAAGCCCTCGTAGGCGTCGATGTCGTCGACCAGCGAGGACAGCTCGCCGGTGACGGCGCGGGCCCGGTCGGCGTCGTCCCACAGGTCGGGCCGGCTGGCCTCGGTCTCGAGCTCGGCCCGCTGCTCGCGCAGGTCGTCGACGCGCAGGTACTGGCGCGCCTCGGCGAGCGACGTGCGGAGGCGGGAGAGGTCGTCGGAGAAGTCGCGCATGGCGCCTCTGAACCTACGTCGTGCTGGTCTGGTCGGCCTCGCCCGCTCGGCCTCAGCGCGCCCGGACCACCACGGTGCCGGCGGCCCGGTCGACCAGGTTCCGGTGCATCGGGTCGAAGCCGGCCGTGGTGAACAGGGCCAGGGCGACCGCCGGGGCCACGCCCCACAGCGGCACGGTGGCCACCACACCGGGCAGCCCGATCCGGAGGGCGGACTCCCACCACAGGGGGCAGCGGCCGTTGACGAGGCGGGCCACCCGCACGCCGATCGCCAGCTTGCCGAGGGTCTGGCCCCACAGGGTGATGCACACGGTCTCGTACAGCACGGCCAGGGCGACGAGCGGGCCGAAGACCAGCACGTAGTCGAGGGGTGTCGACCCCATCTCCTCGGCCGCGGCGGCGTCGCCCCCGCTCCGGATGACGAGGACCACGACGAAGATCGGCGACCAGACGGTCAGGAGCAGGATGCTGTCGAGGCCTCGGGCCAGCGCCCGCTGCCCCACCGTCGCCAGCGAGTTGACGCCCGTGCGGGGGAACGACTGCGGCCCCGAGGGCATGGAGTGCTCGGAGGGTGGGTGCCACTCCTCGATCTCGACCATGTTGAGCCAGCCTCTCAGTCCGCGGCGTCGGCCAGCGACTCCGACAGGGCCGGGTGGACCAGGAGGCTCTCGACGATGTCGGTGACCCGGAGCCCGGCGGTGACG
>DASVEC010000563.1:0-6692 GCA_036380755.1 Iamia sp.
CGGGGCCGTCTTCCTCGCCACGGTGATCGACCACGCCGAGGAGCTGGTCACCCGGACGGCCGAGCCGATCCAGACCAACGAGGTGGGGCGCTCGGCCGCCCTGCTCGGCGGCTTCCTCCTCCTGGGCGCCACCGGGCTGCCGCTGCGGGTGCTGGAGGTGGGGGCGAGCGCGGGGCTGAACCTCCACTTCGACCGCCTGCGCTACGAGGCCGGGGGGTCGGCCTTCGGGCCGGCGGATGCGCCGGTCCGCTTCGTCGAGCCCTGGGAGGGCGGCCGGCCCCGTCTCGACGCTCCGCTGGTGGTGGGGGAGCGACGGGGCTGCGACGTCCACCCGCTCGACCCGACCGACCCGGCCCACCAGCTCCGGCTGCGGGCCTGCCTGTGGCCCGACCAGCCCGACCGCCGCCGCCGGCTCGACGGCGCCCTGGAGGTGGCGGCCGTGGTCCCCGCTCCGGTCGATCGGGCCGACGCCGCGGCCTGGGCGGCCGCCCGGCTGGCGGCGCCGGCTCCGGGGGTGGTGACCGTCGTCGTCCACACCATCGTGGCCCAGTACCTCGAGGCGTCGACCCGGCGCGACCTGGAGGCCGCCATCCGCACCGCCGGCGAGGCGGCCACGCCCGAGGCTCCCGTGGCCTGGCTCTGCATGGAGCCGGCCACCGAGACCGAGGCCGAGGTCCGCCTCACCCTCTGGCCCAAGCCCGCCCCCGTCCGCACCCACGTCCTGGCCCGCACCGCCTTCCACGGCCCCCCGGTCAGGTGGCTCGCTTGACCCGTTCTGATCTTGGCTCGTCGCGTCAGCGCAACACTGGCTGATCAGAACCGCGGGAACCCGTTCTGATCTCGTGACGTTGCGTGGGCGCAACGCTGGCTGATCAGAACGGCGACCGCCCGCGAGGGGCTGGACCACCACGGCCTCCCCAGCCATGGGTACGACCGACGTCAGGCGGGCGACGGGCGATGGCTCGCGTCACCCGCACGGCGCTCCTCGCGCTTCAGGAAGCGGGTCTCGTTCCACCGGGTCACCAGGGTGGCGACACCGAGACCGACGGCGAAGGCGGCGAGACCACCGATGGCGTCGAGCCAGTAGTGGTTGCCGGTGATGAGGATGCAGAACACCGTGGCCATCGGGTACAGCACCACGAGCACCTTGGCCCACCGGCGGCGGACCAGGCCCCACATCACGAAGGCGCTCCAGGTCGACCAGCCGGTGTGCATCGAGGGCATCGCCGCGAACTGGTTGGAGACGGCGTCGACGTTCTCGTCGTCGAACGACAGCCAGCCGCCGTGGACGGCGAGCGTGTCGACCACGCCGTCGCCGTGGCAGTCCTCGACCTGTTGCTCGTAGCAGCCGCCGTACTGCGACGTGGACCCCAGCAGGCGGGGCGGCATCAGCGAGTAGGTGGCGAAGCCGATCAGCGCCGCGGCCGTCATGGCCGCCAGGGTCGAGCGCCAGAGCGAGTAGCGGTCGGGCTGGCGACGGTAGAGCCAGACCAGGGCGCCGGCGGTGACGATGAAGTGGGCGGTGCCGTAGTAGATGTTCCAGACCCGGATCAGCCCCATGGCGGGCAGGTCGAGGTACCAGCGCTGGAGCTCGGGCTCGAACCACAGCCCGACGGCGTCCTGGATCCGGATGATGTCGCGGGCGTGCTCGTAGGCGATGCGGGTGGAGTCCTCGCCGGCCGAGCCGAACTGGTTCCGGACCCACGAGTAGACGAGGTAGAAGGCGATGACGTAGCCGACCTCGCGCCACCACCGGAGCCGCCGGCCCGAGGCGGTGGCCGGCGCGTCGGGTCCCTCCGGGGGTGCGGCGTCGGACGTGGTCGCGTCGACCTCGGTCACGCGGGCACCGACTCGGAGTCGCCCGGTGTGGCGGAGGTGCCCGGCGCCGGCGGCACGATCGGCTCGAGGTCGTCGGGGTCGAGCACGTCGCCCCGGCCGCCCCGCCCGCCGATGGCGAAGGCGGGCGCACCCAGCAGGCTCACCAGCAGGTTCAGCACGTAGAGCAGGATGCCGAGGGCGACGGCCTGCGCGGTGGGCACGCCGAGGGGGCGGAGGAAGAGGGCGAAGAGGCCCTCCCGCACGCCGAGCCCGGAGATGCTGATGGGCAGGACCTGGGCGATGGCGACGGCGGGGAAGAAGGCGAGCAGGGCGGTGGGGCCGGCGTCCGGGATGTCGAGCGAGCGGGCCGCCATCACCGCCGCCCCCACCAGCACGAGCTGGTAGGCGAAGCCGACGGCGATCACGTAGCCGGCCTGGCGGGGGTGGGCCCGCAGCCGGGTGAGCCCGAGGCTTACGGCGGCCAGGAACCGCTTCCAGCCCTTCTCGGCGTCGACCTCGCCGAAGCGGTGGGCGGCGACGGCCACGATCACCAGCACGAGGGCGACGAGCGTGCCGCACGCCAGGCTGAAGGCGATCTGGGTGGCCCGGCCCAGCTCGCGCAACGGCGGGTTGATGAGCAGGCCGACGAACGTGATGATCGGCAGCACCAGCCAGCCGGTCAGCCGCTCGAGCACCACCGAGGCGAAGCTGTCGGGCATGCGCCCGTTGTCGCGGGCCAGGCGCGACACCCGCAGGACGTCGCCGCCGATGGTGGTGGGCAGCACGTTGGCCACGAACTGGCCGGCCAGGTAGTGCGACAGCAGCCGGTTGAAGCGGGCCGGCTGGCCCATCGCCGACAGGACGGTGTGCCACCGCACGGCCGACAGCACGATGCTGACGAGGGTCAGGAGCATGGCGCCGGCCAGCCACAGCGCCGTCGAGGTGGTCCACTCGGGCAGCACCTTGGCGCCGCGCGACTCGATCTTGGTGAGGAGGAAGCCGAGCATCGCCGCGCTCACGACGAGGCGCAGTCCGAGGGTCAGCCGCCGGCGCACGGTGTCGGACATGCGGCCTCCTCTCGCGGCGATCCTCCCTGGCTCGGGGCTGTCAACGGTAGTGCACCTCTCGTTCCCGCCCCCTGCTCCTCCGACGGGGGTGGGGCCCCGGGGAGTGCCGTGGTCGGCCTGCTGCCCATGGAGTCGAGCCGCCAGGCGAGACGACCCAAAAGCACAGTGCCCTTCTCTCCGAGGCCCTGCCGAGGAGATGTCCGGCGGGATACGGTCCTGTCGTCCCAAGTCTCTAGAGTGCCGCCCGTGAAGCTCCGGGACGTGACGACCCCCCGGCTCCGCCACAGCGTGGCCGAGGCCGGATCGGGCGAGCCGCTGATGCTCGTCCACGGATTCACCGGCGCCAAGGAGGACTTCGCCGACTTCCTCGACGGCTTCGCCGATCGGGGCTGGCACGTCGTCGCGCCGGACCTCCGCGGCCACGGGGCCAGCGAGGCGCCGGCCGAGGAGGAGGCCTACTCGCTCGAGGAGATGGCCGACGACGTGCTCGCCCTGGCCGACACCCTCGGCTGGGACAGCTTCGACCTGCTGGGCCACTCGATGGGCGGCATGGTCGCGCAGGTCCTCGCCCTCCGGGCGCCCGAGCGGCTGCGCTCGCTCGTCCTGATGGACACCGGGCACGGGCCGGTCGAGGGGCTCGAGCCGGCGATCGTCGCCCTGGCCGTCGAGGTGGTGCGCACCGAGGGCGTCGACCGCCTGATCGAGCTGGCCGCCGAGATGGGGCCGATCGGTGGGGAGCGCACGCCGTCGGAGATCCGGGTGCGCGAGGAGCGGGCCGGCTACATCGACTTCGGCGATCGCAAGATGCGAGCCGCCGCCCCCGCCATGTACGCGGCGATGGCCCAGCACCTCCCCGTCGCCGAGGACCGGCTCGACGCCCTGCGCACCCTCGACGTGCGGACGCTCGTGGTCGTCGGCGAGGAGGACGCCGGCTTCGTCGGGCCGTCGGAGCGGCTGGCCGAGGCCATCCCCGGCGCCGTCCTCGAGGTCATCGCCGACGCCGCCCACAGCCCGCAGTTCGAGAACCCGGACCGCTGGTGGAAGGTCGTGAGCCGCTTCCTCGAGGCCGGCCGCCCCGATCCGGAGGACTGACGTCCGTTGGCCGATCGCGAGCGTGGGGGACCGGAGGCGGCGCGGGCCGCCCTGGAGGGCTCCACCGTCTGCGTGATGGGCTACGGCGACCACGGCGGCGGCGCCGGCATGGTCGACTTCCTCGCCGCCATGGGGGCGAGGATCGTGCTGACCGAGGTCCGCCCGCGCGACGCCTTCTCGCCCGAGGTCCTGGCGCGGTTGGACGAGGTGGTCGACGTCGCCCACTTCGGCGGGCACGACGACAGCCACCTCGACGGTGCCGACCTGCTGGTCCGCAACCCCGCCGTCCGCTTCGGCCACCCGCTGCTCGCCGCCGCTCGCGACCGGGGCATCCCCGTCGAGATGGAGATGACCCTGTTCTTCCGGTGGTGGCCGGGGCGGATCGTGGGGGTCACGGGTACCAAGGGCAAGTCGACCACCACCACGCTGGCCGACGCCGTGCTGGCGGCCGAGGGCCCGACGCTCAAGGCCGGCAACCTCCGGGTCAGCGCCATCAAGGCACTGCTGCCGGGCGCGTCGCCTCCGGATGCGGTGGCGATCATCGAGCTGTCGTCGTTCCAGCTCGAGGGTCTGGGCGAGAGCCGTCGCTCACCCGAGGTGGCGATCGTGACCAACCTCGACGAGGACCACCTCGACGTCTACCCGACCGTCGAGGACTACTGGGCGGCCAAGGCCTCGATCTGGCTGCACCAGGACGCCGACGACTGGCTCGTCCTCCCGGCCGACGACGCCGCCACCGTCGGCTACGTCGATGCGTCGCTCGCCGCGGCCGGCGGCCCCGGGGCCCGCCGCCTCCTGTTCGCCGACCGGCGGCTGGACGACGGGGTCGAGGGGGCGTGGACGTCGGCGGGGCGGCTGCACGTCCGGTTCGACGGGCAGGAGCACGACGTCGTCGGGGTCGACGAGCTGCAGGTCCGCTCGGCCATCGCCGTGCTCGACCTGTGCGCCGCGGTGTGCGCCGGCCTGGCCGAGGGCTCGTCCGTCGCCGGGCTGCGGGAGGGCTGCTTGGCGGCTCGCGAGGTCGAGGACCGGCGGGAGGTGGTGGTCGAGGCCGGCGGCGTCACCTTCGTCAACGACACCACCGCGACCGCGCCCCGGGCCGCCACCGCGACGGTGCGATCGTTCGCCGCCTCGCCTCTGGCCGTGATCTGCGGTGGGAAGGCCAAGCGGTCCGCGTTCGACGCCTTCGCCGACGAGCTGGCGGCGAGCGCCGACCACGTCGTCCTGCTCCGGCATCCCAACTACGACGCCTCGGGCGAGATCGCCGACCTGCTGGACGCCCGTGGCGTCGGCGACCGGGTGCACTCCGTCGAGGCCCTGGGCGACGCCGTCGACCTCGCCGTCGCGCTCCTGGGGGCCGGGGGCGGGGTCGTGCTGCTGTCGCCGGCGGCGGCCAGCTTCGGCCCCTTCACCAACGAGTTCGACCGCGGGGCCCGGTTCCGGGCCTACGTCACCGAGCGCTGGGGCTCAGCCACTCCGCCAGGGCGGTGAGGGACTCGAGGACGGGGAAGGCGTCGGCCTCCTGCTCCTCGACGACCTCGTGGCTCCACGTGATCACGTAGGGGACGTGGACGGCGTGGCCGCCCAGCTCCAGCACGGGGAGGACGTCGGACTTCACCGAGTTGCCGACCATGAGGAAGCGATCGGGCGTCACGTCCATCCGGTCGAGGATGGCCTCGTAGGTGGGCGGGTCCTTCTCGGACACGATCTCGACCCGCTCGAAGCGGTCGGCCAGGCCGGACCGGGCGATCTTCTGCTCCTGGTGGATGAGGTCGCCCTTGGTGATGAGGACCAGCCGGTGGTCGCGCCGCAGGGCCTCGACCGCGGCGGCCACGCCGTCGAGCAGCTCGACCGGGTGGGCGAGCATCTGCTTGCCCAGGCGGAGCAGCTCGGCGATGGCCGACGTCGACACCTCGCCCCGGCTCACCTCGATGGCGGTCTCGACCATCGACAGGGTGAAGCCCTTGATCCCGTAGCCGAACAGCTCGAGGTTGGCCCGCTCGGTGGCGTCGTGGAGGGCGAGCACGTCCTCGCCCTCGGGCGTCCACGGCGCCAGGATCTGCACGAACGTCGCCTGCGCATCGGCGAAGTACGTCTCGTTGTGCCACAGGGTGTCGTCAGCATCGATCCCGACGACATCGATCTTCGGGGCGGCACGCGGGCTCGGATCGCTCATGGGGATGAGCAGTGTGCCAGCCCGGAGGGCAGGTTCAGCCCGTGGCCTTGGCGAGGAAGCGCTCGCGCTCGACGACGACGCGGGTGACCCGGCCGGCGGCGACCAGGCCGCAGCGGTCGCTGACCGAGACGGTGAAGGTGAGCCGGCGGCCCTCGATCTTCTCGAGGGTGGCATCGGCCTTGACCGACCCACCGACGGCGGTGGGGGCCAGGTGGTCGATCTGCACCTTCATGCCCACGGAGGTCTGGTCCCGTTCGAGCTCGTCGTCGATCGCCCGGACGCTCGCCTCCTCGCACAGGGCGACGACCCGCGGTGTGGCCAGCACGTGCACCGAGCCCGACCTCAACGCGATGGCGGTGTCCTCCTCGGTGACCAGCAACTCGACTTCAGCGCTCAGACCGGGTTTGACGGGCACCCGGGTACGATAAGCGCCCATCGGCGTTCCCGGCCAACCGCACGATCACTCGCCGCCCCCGGCCGTGTGCACTCGGTCGCGACACCCGTCGCGGCGGTCGATTCGCGGTGCGGGGCGCAGCTGC
>DASVEC010000564.1:0-4722 GCA_036380755.1 Iamia sp.
CGCGCCGCACCGGCGCCTCGGTCTGGGGCACGACCCCGCCATCGGCCCCGGGCCGACCGATGTGAGCGTGCGGGGCTGCGCAGGAGGGCCGCTCGCACCCAGCGTGACCAGGGATCCCGTCGCCGGTCACGGTGAGCGAGATCGGCTCCCCGACCTTCACGTCCTGAGCCCCGCTGCCGATGGTGGCCGGTGACCCGCTTGGCCCGTTGGGCGTACCTGGTCGGCGTGCTGGCCACGGTCGTCGGCCTGAGCAAGGTCCACGCCGCGTGGGTGGCGACGCCGGCCTACGACTACACCAGCTCGGCCCGCCTCGGCTGGTCCCTGGCCCTCGCCTCGCTGCTCACGGTCGTCGCCTACGGCGTCGGCCTGCCCGACCTCCCCCGCACCCGCCGCGGCGCCCTGGCCGCCTCGCTGGCCGCGGCGGCGGCCGCGGCCGTCGGGATCTCGCTGGTCCAGCTGCTGGTGGGCGACGCCCTGCTACCCCGCTTCGTCGTCTTCGGCTCCAGCCTCCTCGTCGTCCCCCTCGGCGTGGCCGCCAACGCCCTGTGCCGCTCGGGGGCCGACCGGGCCGAGCAGCGCGAGCGGGTCGTGCTCGTCGCCCCCGCCGAGGAGGCCCACGTCCTCCGGGGCGAGCTGGCCGCGACCCCCCTCCGCCCGGCCTCGATCATCGCCCACGTCCACCCCGACGTGGCCGGCGGGCACGGCCGCCAGCCCCTCATCGACGCCGCCGTCGAGTCCGACGCCACCCTCGTGGTCCTCGACCGCCAGGCCCAGCAGGACGACCGGGTGGTCGCCCAGGCCGCCGAGCTCCACGAGCGGGGCGTCCGGGTCCGCACCCTCTCGCTGTTCTACGAGGAGTGGCTGGGCAAGCTCCCCGTCTCCGAGCTGGAGCGGGTCTCGCTGTTCTTCGACATCGGCGAGCTCCACCGGGCCCGCTACGGCCGGGCCAAGCGCGTGCTCGACGTGGTGCTCGGCGTCGCCGGCCTCGTGCCCCTCGCCCTGGCCGTGCCGGTCGTGCTGATCGCCAACCTGGTCGCCAACCGTGGCCCCCTGCTGTACCGCCAGGAGCGGGTGGGCCGCTTCGACGAGCCCTTCTCGATCCTCAAGTTCCGCACCATGACCCCGGGCGGGGGCGGCGCCCTGGTCGACGAGTGGACGAGCCCCGACGACCCGCGCATCACCCCGTTCGGCCGCGTCATGCGCCGGACCCACCTCGACGAGCTGCCCCAGGTCGTCAACATCCTGCGGGGCGACCTGTCGGTGGTCGGCCCCCGTCCCGAGCAGCCCGGGTACGTGGCCGAGCTGACCGAGAAGCTCCCCTTCTACGGCCTCCGCCACCTGGTCCGCCCCGGCCTCACCGGGTGGGCCCAGGTCACCTACGGCTACGCCGGCGACGAGTCCGACGCCCTCGAGAAGCTCCAGTACGAGTTCTTCTACCTCCGCCGCCAGGGCATCGCCCTCGACCTGCGGGTCGTCGGCCGCACCCTGCGCACCATCTTCGGGTCGCAGGGCCGGGGCCGATGAGCGTCGGCGGGGTCGTGTACCGCCCGCTGGTCGGGCGGACGGTGCTCGGGCCGGTCGTCCGCTGGGGTCACGGCCGCTACCGGCGCACCGGGACGACCCCCACCCCGGCCTACGTGGCCATGCGCCGCCTCCACGGCAGCGCCCCCGACGTGCTCGACGCCCTGGAGCGCCGGTTCGCCCGCGACCCCGACGCCGACCGGGCCCCGACCGCCTCCGGCCCCGAGGGCCTGGCCACCGGCGCGATCGACGACCTGGTCGCCACGCTCGACCGGGACGGCTGCTCCGTGCTGCCCCGTCGGCTCGACGAGGGGGACTGCGCCGAGCTGGAGCAGGCCGCCCGGTCCGCCCCCACCACGGCCATCGGCGGGGCCGACGACGTCCCGCCGGGCCCGGTGGACCTCGACCGGCCGCGGGCTCCTCGCTACGACCTCGACGAGGAGGACGTCCTCGCCATCCCGGCCGCCCAGCGGCTGGTGGCCGACCCGTCGCTGCTGGCCGTGGCCCGGGGCTACCTGCGGGCCGAGCCGGTGCAGGACCTGGTGACGATGTGGTGGACGACGGCCGTCGAGCGCTTCGACGCCGACGCCGCCGCCCAGCGCTTCCACTTCGACATGGATCGCCTGCGCTTCCTGAAGGTGTTCGTCTACCTGACCGACGTCACCGAGGAGACGGGTCCGCACGTCTACGCCGTCGGGAGCCACCGGCCCGAGGCGGTGCCGCCCGCGCTGCGCCGCGACGGCCGTCACGACGACGACGCCGTGGCCCGGGCGTTCGGTGCCGACGTCCGTCGCATCTGCGGGCCCCGGGGCACGGTCTTCCTCGCCGACACCCGCGGGCTGCACAAGGGCGAGAGCGTGCGCACCGGCCACCGCCTGGTGCTGCAGACCGAGTACGCCACCTCGCTCTTCGGCGCCCCCACCACCCGTCCCCGCATCGCCCACCCGACCCCCGAGCTGCGGGCTGCGGTCGCCGCCCACCCGGCGACCTTCAGCCGGTTCGTCCTCGCCCCGTGACCCCGGGCCCGGCCGTTCCCGGTCCCGAGCGGGGGCACCGGGTCCTCGAGCTCGACGGCCTCCGCGGTCTGGCCATCCTGCTCGTCGTCTTCGCCCACGTGGCGGCCGGGGTCTACCCACACGACCGGGGCCTCGCCCCCGAGCTCGGCTCGCTCGGCGGCTTCGTCGGCGTCCAGCTGTTCTTCGTGCTGTCCGGGCTCCTCATCACGCAGCGGCTCGTCGAACGGCCCGGTGTGGCCCGCTTCTACCGCCGCCGGGTCGAGCGCCTCTACCCCACGCTCCTGGTCGTCTGCTTCGTCACGCTCCTCTGGTCCGGAGACGTGGCCGGGACCGTCCGGGCGCTGACCTACACGGAGAACCTCCGACCGGTCGTGACCTGGACCGACGGGCGCCTCCCGGGCACCGGGGCCCTCGGGCACACGTGGTCCCTCGCGGTCGAGGAGCAGTTCTACCTCGTCTGGCCGGCGGTGCTGATCCTCGCCCGCCACCACGCCGCCAAGGTCGCCGCCGTCGGCATCGCCGCCACGATCGTCGCCCAGCAGGTCGTCGGCTGGTCGGACACTGCGGTCTACGCCGGGCTCAGATGGGACGCCATCCTCGCCGGTTGCCTGATCACCCTCGTCGGCTGGCGAGGGAACCGGACGCTGTTCGCCCTGGGAGCGGCGGTCCTCGTGGTCTACGCCCTCGGACTGCCCGGGCCGCTCGAGCGGATCGACTACCCGATCGCCACCGCCGGGTGCGTCCTGGTGGTCGGCTCGGCCGCGACCGTCGGGCTGCTCTCGGCCCCGTGGCTCGTGCACGTCGGCCGGATCTCCTACGCGTGGTACCTCTGGCACATGGTCGTCCTGCGGCTCGACCTCCCGACGCCCCTCACGCTCGTCGCCAGCCTGGCCCTCGCCGAGGCGACCTACGTCCTCGTCGATCGGCGGGCCCAGGCCGGGCGAGGGGTGGGCTCGCCCGACGGGCAGACGGCCGAGCCTCGGGTGGACCTCCCGGCTCCCTAGCCGCCCCGCACGAGGCTGTCGCGCAGCCTGCGGGCCTCGCCCGGGCGCAGGCCGAACGCCAGGACGGTGGCTCCCGCCGCCAGCCCGCCGGCCAGCCCGCCGCCGACGAGCGTGGGCAGGTCGCCGAGGGGCAGCGCGACCACGGCCAGGGCCGCCGCCGCGGTGGCCCCCGCGACCGGGACGCCGGGCAGCAGCGATCCGGTCAGGAGGTCCCGCGGCGGGAACGGGACCTCGCGGCGGACGACGGCGAGCAGCGCCGGAGCCTGGATCACGGCGGCGGCCAGCGTGCCGACGAACGCTCCGGCGATGCCGATCACGTGGACGAGGGCGGTGCTGACCGCGGCGTTCACCGCGAGGGTCACGACGAAGACCCGGGCGATCGACCCGGCCCGCCCGATCCCCAGGAGGACGTTCGAGCCGACCTGGGCGGTGGCCAGGACGGCGAGCCCGATCACCCCGAGGACCACGAGGCCGCTCGCCTCGTCGTAGCGGTCGCCCACCCAGAGCCGGATGGCGGGTGCGGCCAGGGCGGCGGACAGGGCGGCGACCGACCACGTGGCCAGCAGGACGTAGCGGGTGCCGGTGCCGAGGAGGTCGGACAGGGTCTCGTCGTCGCCCCGGCTGTGGAGCCGGGCGGAGGCCGGGACCACGCTGTAGGACGTGGCCGACAGCACCGCGTCGGTGCCGTTCTGGAGCTGGGTGGCCACCTCCACCACGGCCACGGCCTGGGGGCCGAGGACGATGCCGACGATGACGCGGTCCATCGTCCGGTGGAGCACGCCGAGCGGCCGGAGCAGGGCCATCGACCGGGCGTCGACGAGCAGCGCCCGCACGACCGGCCGGCGGGGCCGGATCGTCACGCCCCTCGCGACGCGCGCCAGCACCCCGCCGGCGACGAGCGCCCCGACGGCGGCCGCACCGGCGGCGGCGGCCACCGTGGGGACGAGGTCGTCGGTGAGGACGGCGGCGACGCAGGCCGAGCCGGCCACCAGCGTGCGCCGGACGCCGTCGAGGGCGCGAGCCACGTCGACCCGCTGGAACCCCTCGAGCGAGGCCTGGCACGACCCGCCCACCAGGTCCATCACCACCTGGACGGCGTAGATCGCCACCGCCGCGCTCGCCGCCGACCGGACCGAGTCGGGCACCTGGAACAGGGCCGGGAGGACGACGGGCCCGACGGC
>DASVEC010000565.1:0-22363 GCA_036380755.1 Iamia sp.
GGGGGCCGTCGCCCCAGGCGACCAGCTGGGCCGCGTACATCGGGGGCAGGTGCTCGTCGAGGGCCGCCTCCGGGAGGGCGCCGTTGATGACGAGGGTGACGACGCCGTGGGTCATGGCCCACAGGCGGGTGGCCGCCGCCAGGGCGTCGGTGCGCGCCTCCAGCCGCCCCTCGGCCATGGCCCGCTCGACCCCGGCCACCAGCACCGCGAACGTCATCGACGCCGCCGCCGGCTGGCGACCCTCGCGGCGGATGTCGAACATGACCCGGTAGAGCGCCGGCTCGGCCAGGGCGGAGTCGACGTAGGCCGACCCGCTGGCGACCAGGTCGGCGACCGGGTCGGTGGTGGGCACGACGGTCCGGAGCTCCTCGGCCAGGGCGGTGAAGGCGCGCTCGCGCACGGCGTACCAGAGGCCGGGCATGCCGTCGAAGTGGGTGTAGACGCCCATGGTCGACGTGCGCGCCGCCGCCGCGACCTTCCGCAGCGTGACCTCCTCCCCCGTGGCCAGCAGGTCTGCGGCCACGTCGATCAGGCGTTCCCGGACGGCGGGGTTGGCGGGGCGAGGCATGGTTGCCAAGGTACCATATCGATGCTATGCATAGCAGTGCTATCCAACCCCCTGATGCAGGAGCCCCGATGCCCGTCGAGCTGATCAACCCACCCGGGATCCCCGAGCCGCTGGGCTACGCCCAGGTCGGCGTGGCCACCGGCCGCCGCACCGTCTACGTGTCGGGCCAGGTGGCCCGGGCCGCCGACGGGTCCCCCGTCGCCCCCGGTGATCTGGCCGGCCAGGTCGAGCAGGCCTACAGCAACCTGCTCGCCGCCCTCGCCGGCGCCGGTGCGACCTACGCCGACGTCGCCAAGGTCACCGCCTACGTGGTCGATCTCACCGAGGAGAAGATGGGTCCCTTCATCGAGGGCGCCCTGCGCGTGGCCGCCGCCCACGAGATCGACCCCACCAAGCCCATGACCATGATCGGCGTCGCCGCCCTGGCCGAGCCCGACCTCCTCGTCGAGATCGAGGCCATCGCCGTCCTCCCCTAGCGGGGCGGTGTGACGGTGAAGTGCGACGGGTCCGGGGTCTTGGTCCAGGCCCAGTAGTCGACCACCCGCCAGGGGCTGAGGATCCGGATGCGGCCGTGCTCGTTCCGGTACCAGCTGTTCTTGATCGTCGGGTGCACCCAGATCATCCGGCTCATCTCGTCCTGCAGCCGGGCGTCGTACTCGTCGTGGGCGTCGGCGGTGACCTCCAGGGCGGCGCCCGGACCGGCGTCGGCCAGCAGACCGAGGCAGCCCATCACGTACCGGACCTGGCACTCGGCGTTGAAGATGATCGACCCGCCGTGGGCCAGGTTGGTGCCCGGGCCGTAGAGCAGGAACAGGTTGGGGAACTCGGGCACGGTGATGCCGTAGAGCGCCGTCGGCTCCGAGCCCCAGCGCTCGGACAGCACCCGCCCGTCCCGCCCGGTGATCTCCATCGGCCACAGGTACCGATTGGCGTGGAAGCCGGTGCACCACACGATGACGTCGACCTCGTGGAGCGTGCCGTCGGCGTCGCGGATGCCGGTCGGCTCCACCGCCGCGATCGCGTCGGTGACGAGGTCGACGTCGGGCCGGGTGAGGGCGCCGAGCCACGACCCGTTGTCCTGCAGCGTGCGCTTGCCGAGGCAGACGTAGTCGGGGACGACCTTGGCCAGCAGCTCGGCGTCGTCACCCACCTGGTCGGCCATCCACTGGGTGAAGACCTGGCGGGCGGCGTCGTTGACCTCGCTGACGGCCCGGCCCTGGTCCGGGTAGTCGGGGTCGATCCGCATGGCCTCGAGCCCGCCGTCGCACGCCGGCCAGAACAAGAGGAAGCGGTACCAGCGCCCGTAGAACGGCAGGTGGCGGATGGCCCACGTCATGCCGGGTCGGACCGACGAGTGGTAGATCGGGTTGGGGAACATCCACGGCGCCGACCGCTGGAACACCGTCACGTGCTCGGCGTCGGGGGCGATCGTCGGCACGATCTGGAAGGCGCTGGCGCCGGTGCCGACCACGGCGACCCGCTTGCCGCCGATGTCCGTGTCGCCCCAACGGGCCGAGTGCACGGAGGTGCCGGCGAAGGAGTCGATGCCCGCGATGTCGGGGAGCTTGGGCCGGTTGAGCTGGCCGACGGCGCTGATGACGACGGCAGCGTCGAGCTCCTCGACTGCACCGTCGGGTCCCCGTGTGGTGACGCGCCACCGCGCCTCGGACGCCGACCACGTGGCCGCGACGACCTCGGTGTCGAAGCGGATGTGGGCGGCGACGTCGTGGTCGTCGGCCGCCCGCTCGAAGTAGGCCTGCAGCTCGGGCTGCTGGGCGAACAGCTCGGTCCACTCGTCGTCGGGCTGGAACGAGTAGCAGTAGAAGTGGTTGCCCACGTCGACCCGGCAGCCCGGGTACGTGTTCTCGTGCCACGTGCCGCCGACCCGGGGGTTCTTCTCGACGACGGTGTACGGCACCCCGGCCTGGCCCAGCCGGATGGCGGCCAGCAGCCCGGCCATGCCGGCGCCGATCACGACGACGGGCAGCGCCTCCCGTGCCGCGGCCGACGACGCCAGTGCCGGCGGCACGACCGAGCGCTGGTCGACGCCGTCGAGCTCGAGCTCCTCCAGCAGCAGGGGCACGTACTCGAGCGGCACCGGCCCGGCGACCATCGTCTCCATGATCTCGTGGACCACGTCCGGTCCGGGCGGTGCGGGCAGGACGTGGCCACCGTCGCGGTACGAGCAGATCGCGGCCAGGGCCCGCTTGCGGACGACGGCCTGGTCCTCGGGGCTCATGAACCCCTGGATCTCGTTGATGTAGAGGCCGACCGGCTTCGGGTCGTCGCGGATCCACGCCGGATCGCCCGTCATGTGCACCATCGACGCCTGCAGGGCCGGGATGCTGACGTCCTCGAGGAGGGCGGCGATCTCTTCGTCGGTCTGGGTGATGGGGAGGCCGGCGTGACGGTTCTTCACGAGCCCAGCCGGACCGGCACCCGCTTGTAGGAGTTGTTGAGGTTCGACCGCAGCCGCACCGGGTCGCCCGTCGGCTCGATGGTCCCGAACGCGGCCAGCAGCTCCTCGAAGAAGATGCGGCCCTCGAGCCGGGCCAGGTGGACCCCGAGGCAGAAGTGCTCGGCGATGCCGAAGCTCAGGTGGGGGTTGGGCGATCGGGTGATGTCGAAGACGTGGGGGTCGGTGAACACGTCCGGGTCGCGGTTGGCGGCCGTGTAGTACATCGCCACCTTGTCGCCGGCGGCGATCTCCTGGCCGCCCAGCACCGTGTCCTCGCGGGCCGTGCGGCGGAAGTAGTGGAGCGGGTTGGCCCACCGCAGGATCTCCTCGACCGCCCCGGCGATGAGGCCGCGGTCAGCGCGCAGCGCCTCCATCTGGTCGGGGTGCTGGAGGAGGGCGAGCAGCCCCGAGCTGAGCATCGTCTGGGTCGTGTCGTTGCCGGCGGTGACGAGCTGGACGAAGAACGAGCCGAAGTCGACGTCGCTCATCCGGGTGCCGCCGAAGTCGCCGTCGAGGATCAGGGTGGTGATGTCCTCCTGCGGTGGCTGGGTGCGACGCTCGGCGGCGAAGCCGATGGCGTACATGGCCATCTCGATCGAGGCGCTGTGGTCGACCTCGCCGACGACGTCGGGGTCCTGGCCCGACGTCTGCCGTTCGGCCAGGGTGTGGAGCAGGGCCCAGTCGTCCTCGGGGAGGCCCATCAGCCGGCCCATCACCTGGGTGGGGATGTGGGCGGCCACGTCGTGGACGAAGTCGACCTCGCCCTTCTCGGCCGCCTGGGCCAGGACCTGCCGGGTGAGCGTGCGGATCTGCTCTTCCATGCCGGCGATGACCCGGGCCTTGAAGCTGTCGGCCAGCGGCTTGCGGTAGGTCAGGTGCCGCGGCGGGTCCATCGCCAGGAGCATCCCGCGCATCATCTCGAGCGAGTCCTCGGGGAGGTCCTCGAGCACGACCCCGCCCTGCGTGGCGCTGAAGAGCACCGGCTCGCGGGCCACCGTCACCACGTCGGCGTGGCGGAGCACGGCCCAGAACCCGGGCTCGCCGTCCATGTCCTGCCACGCGACGGGCGACCCGGCGCGGAGCGCATCGATGGCGTCATGGGGGACGCCGTCGGCGAACGTCGCCGGGTCGGCCAGGCGCAGCGTCGGGCTCTCGACAGAGCTCATGCCACCAGGACGGCCGGACGGTCGAAGCCCTCGGCCTCGGCCAGGGCCAGGTAGACCTCGAGGGTGCCGGGGCCGTCGAAGACGCTCTCGACGTTGCCGTCGGCGTCCAGGTTCATGTTGACGCCGTACATCTGGAACCACACGTGGGTGTCGGCCTCGAGGCACTCGAGCGTGTGCACCGACCCCGCCGGCTCGTAGAGGAACGACCCGGCCCGGTTCACGTCCTGGGGGTACTCCCGGTAGTGCCAGGCACCGGAGGTCGTGTAGGCGTAGACGGGTCCGGAGTGCCGGTGGGTGGGCACCGTGTAGCCGGGCTGGAAGACGTTCTCGACGATCCAGAGCCCGAGCCCGGTGTCGACCTGGATCACCTTCAGCTTGTTGCCCCCGCCGATGTCGACGAACGGCAGGTCGTCGGCGCCCCGGTGGGTCGCCGCCGAGGTGGGGGTGGCCAGCGTGCTCATGGTGGATCCTCCGGCGTCGTCTGCCCGCCGATCATGGCCCAGGTCTGGACACGTGTCCACCGTCACCTGACGACCCGTCAGATCGTCAGGGGGCCCGCCGCAGCCGGACCCAGTGCTCCGCTCCCCGCACCCGGCGGTCCTCGACCTCCCATCCCGTCCCGGCCACCAGGGCGTCCACCTCGTCGGGCGCCACGTTGCGCTGGTCCCACCACGGAGTGACCAGGCCGGCGTGGTGGATGCGCAGCCGCACCTGGGCCCGGGGCCGCCCGTCGACCGAGTCGCCCACCAGCACCGCCCCCGGCGGGCACCGCTCGGCCAGGCCGGTGAGGAGTCGGCGGTTCCCGTCCCACGACCCGCCCAGGCCCAGGTTGCCGCACAGCAGCAGGACTGTCTGCCACGGCCGGTCGGCGGGTGGGTCGTTGAGGTCGTGGATCCGCACGTCGAGGACGCCGCGGCGGCGGCAGACGTCGGCCGCGCCGGGTGACGACTCGACGGCGGTGACCTCGAGCCCCCGCTCCTGGAGGTGGAGGGCGGCCCGTCCGGCGCCGGCCCCGAGGTCGAGCACCGGGCCGGCGAGGTCGGCCAGCAGCTCGCGCTCGGGCGGGTCCCAGCCGTCGACCGGCTGGAAGAACCACTCGGGGTGCATGGCGGGCACCCGGGTGCCGTCGTCGGTCTCGAGCGTGGGCGTCGGGACGGCGTGCCCCTCCAGGTGGTCGAGCAGGGCTGCGCCCCAGGCGTCGCCCACGGGCGGTGACGTGTCGGTCATCGGCCCCGATGCTGCCAGAGCCTCGGAGAGTCGCGACCGCTGGACACCTGTCCACCGTCGGGGGCGTCGTGGCAGACTGCGCGGCCATGAGCCACCCCGGCATCGACGCCATCCGCAGCCTCCTGGGCCCGCGGACCACCGAGCGGCAGACGATCCAGGAGCGGCGGGACAGCCTCGAGGCGCTGGCCGGTGCGGTGCCCTCGCCCGACGGCGTCACGGTCGAGGTCCTCACCGTCGCCGGGCGGCCGGCCGAGCGCTCGATCCCCGACCGGGTCGACGGCGCCGGCACGATCCTCTACCTCCACGGCGGGGCCTACGTGAGCGGATCGCTCAACACCCACCGAGCCCTCAGCGGGCGACTGGCACTCGCCGCGGCCCGACCCGTCGTCGCCCTCGACTATCGCCTCGGTCCCGAGCACCCCTTCCCCGCCGCGGTCGACGACGCCGTGGCCGCGGCCGTCGAGCTGGCCGCGTCCGGCGAGCCGCTGGCGGTGGCGGGTGACTCGGCGGGCGGCGGCCTGGCGCTGGCCACCCTCGTCGCCCTCCGTGACCGGGGCGACGTGACCCCGGTGGCCGGCTGGCTGATCTCACCGTGGGCCGACCTCACGCAGTCGGGGGCGACCTACGACAGCCGGATCGACGTCGACCCCATGCTCGCCCGCGAGACGCTCACCGATGCCGCCGGCGACTACCTCGGCGCCGGCGACCCCACCGACCCGCTGGCGTCGCCGATGATGGCCGACCTGTCCGGCCTGCCCGCGGTGCGCATCGACGTGGGCGACGCCGAGGTGCTGCTCGACGACAGCGTCGTCACCGGCCACCGCATCGAGGAGGCCGGCGGGGCGGCGCAGGTCCTGGTGTGGCCGGAGATGATCCACGTCTTCCCGGCCTTCCCGGCCGACCTGGTACCCGAGGCCGACGAGTGCCTCACCGCGGCGGGCGCCTTCCTCGCCCAGCACCTGGCGGAGGCCGGTGCTGCATCACCGAACACGGAGGTGGTCTCGTGAAGGACCTGGTCGGGAAGGTCGCCGTCGTCACCGGCGCCGGCAGTGGCATCGGGCGGGCGCTGGCCGAGCGGCTGGCGGCCGAGGGCATGCGGGTCGCCCTCGCCGACGTCGACACCGCCGCCCTGGGCGACACCGGGCGCCTGCTGGTCGAGGCCGGCATCGACCCCGGCGCCGTGCTGGCCCAGCCGACCGACGTCCGGCTCGAGGCCGAGGTCGACGCCCTCGCCGACCGCGTGTTCCGGGAGTGGGGCCAGGTCGACCTGCTGTGCAACAACGCCGGCGTCTTCGTCGGCGGGTTCCTGTGGGAGCGGCCGGCCGCCGACCTGGAGTTCGTCCTGGGCGTGAACCTGTGGGGGATCCTCCACGGGATCCGGGCCTTCCTCCCCCGGATGATCGCGGCCGGCGGACCCGGTCACGTCGTGAACACCTGCTCGATCGCCGGGCTGCTGGGCACGCCCTACGCCGGGCCCTACGGGATCTCGAAGTTCGCCGCGCTGGCGGCCACCGAGACCCTGGCCCTCGACCTCGAGTCGATCGGGTCGGAGATCAAGGTGACGGCGCTGTGCCCCGGCATGGTCCGGACCTCGATCGCCGAGACGATCGACGAACGGCGGCCGGCGTCGCTCCGGACGGAGACGACACCGGACCAGGACTTCGTCAACGAGGTGATCGTCGACGTCACGGCCCAGGGCATCGACCCCGCCGAGGTGGCCCGCATGGTGGTCGACGCCGTCCGGGACGAGACCTTCCTCCTGCTCACCCACGCCCACCACGCCGAGCCCCTCCGCGAACGGGCCGAGGAGCTGGCCGCCGGGCGCCTCCCCCCTCGGGGTGATTTCACCTAGTCCTTCAACAAGATGTTGAACGACCCCGTGCGACTGTCACAGGGGTCGCGTAGTGTCCGGGGCGGCGTCGACGGAGGTGGAGTCCGCTCCCACGTGGTCCTCCGTTCACACGGTGGCCCAGGCATCGCAACCCACTCTCCCTACCGTCGGCCCTCGACATCCCCCGCATCCCCCGAGGTCCAGCTCCATGCCCCGTCCCGGCCGGAGGGCTCTTTCCGCCTTCCTCCTCGTCTGCGCGTCCCTGGGCGCGCTGCTCATCGTCCCGACGCCCGCGTCGGCGGCGCCCGTCCAGATCCAGCTGCTGGCCATCAACGACTTCCACGGTCGTCTCCAGGCCGACGCCGTCTCCGGCGTGCCCGGTGTGGCCAAGGTCGCCACCCTGATCGACACGGTCAGCGCCGAGGGGCCGACGTCGTTCGCCGCCGCCGGTGACCTCATCGGCGCCTCGCCCTTCGTGTCGGCCGTGGCCGGCGACGAGCCCTCGATCGAGGTCCTCAACGCCATGGGTCTCGACGCCTCGGCCGTGGGCAACCACGAGTTCGACAAGGGCTACGACGACCTCCACGACCGGGTCGAGCCGTTGGCCGACTTCCCGTACCTCGGGGCCAACGTGCGCTTCGCGGCCGGCGAGCCGCAGGCCGGCGAGCGGGCCCTCGAGGCCTACGCCGTGGTCGACGTGGGCGGAGTCGACGTCGGCTACGTCGGTGTCGTCACCGAGGAGACGCCGTCGCTGGTGTCGCCCGACGGCGTCAGCGAGCTGACCTTCACCGACCCCGTCACCGAGGCCGAGGCCGTGGCGGCCGAGCTCAAGGACGGCAACGGCGCCAACGGCGAGGCCGACGTGGTCGTCGTCCTCACCCACGAGGGCGCCAGCCTCGACCACATCGGCTCGGTCGCCGCCATCCAGTCCGACCCGGTGTTCGGCGAGTTCGTCGACATGAGCGAGAACGTGGACGCCATCTTCAGCGGCCACACCCACCTGCCCTACGCCTTCGAGGTCCCGATCCCGAACAGCACTCGCACCCGTCCGGTCATCTCGGCTCAGGAGTACGGCAAGAAGGTCGGCCGGGTGAAGCTCACGGTCGACACGGCCACTGGCGACATCGAGACCGACGTCATCGAGCTGCTCGACCCCACCGCCTCGGCCGAGGACCCCGAGATCAAGGCCATGGTCGACCAGGCCGTCGCCGAGGCCGGTCCGCTGGGCGCGGTGAAGATCGGTGAGATCGACGCCGACATCGACCGCGGCGGCACCCCGCCCGGCGCCGACCGCGGCGTCGAATCCGACCTGGGCAACTTCGTCGCCGACGCCCTCCTCGCCGGCACCTCGCCCGACAACCGCGGCGGGGCCGAGATCGCCTTCATGAACCCCGGCGGCCTCCGCGCCGACTTCAAGTTCGCCGTCAACGCCCAGCAACCGGGCGACGCCGAGGGCGTGGTCACCTACGGCGAGGCCTTCAACGTCCAGAGCTTCTCCAACGACGTGATCACCAAGACCTACACGGGCGAGGAGATCTACGACATCCTCGAGCAGCAGTGGCAGCCCGCCACTGCGACTCGACCCATCCTGTGGCTGGGCGTGTCCGAGGGCTTCAGCTACACGTACTCGCCCGACGCGCCCGCCGGGCGGCGCATCAACGCCGGGTCGGTGATGCTGAACGGCACTCCGCTCGCGCTCGACGGTGAGTACCGGGTGACGGTCAACTCGTTCCTCGCCGCCGGTGGCGACAACTTCACCGCCCTGGCCGGCGGCACCGACTCCTTCACCACCGGCGACAACGACCTCGCCGTGCTGCGGGCCTACTTCGAGTCCTTCCTCCCCGACGCCGTGCCGGTCGACCGCGAGCCCCGCTCGTTCGTCGCCGCCCCCGGCGATCCCGACATCACGCCGTTCACCACCACCACCGCGGCGGTGACCGAGATGTTCGAGAGCGTGGCCGGGCGGGCTCCCACCGATGCCGAGCGCAGTGCCTGGGTCGACGGGATCTTCGCCGGCACCCGCACCCTTCAGCAGCTGGTGCTCGAGCTCCAGACCGTCGACCTCCGCGACCCGGCCGCCCAGGTCACCCGTATCTACCTCGGCCTCTTCGAGCGGCCCCCGTCGGCCGCCGACCTCGCCTACTGGGTCGGCCAGATCGAGGGCGGCCGGTCGATCAACAGCGTGGCGTCGTTCTTCGCCCGCTCGGCCGAGTTCGTCGAGCTGTACGGCGACGCCACCGACGAGGAGTTCGTCGAGCTCGTGTACCTGAACGTCCTCGGCCGCGAAGCCACCACCGACGACCTCGAGTTCTGGCTGGGCGAGCTCGAGCGGGGCGTCCCCCGCTACCGGATGTTCCTCCTCTTCTCGGAGGCACCCGAGTACCGCAACGCCACCGCCGCCCAGCTCAAGGTCATCGACCTCTACCTCTCGATGCTGGGCCGCACCCCCACCGGCGCCGAGCTGACCGACATCACCGCGGTCCTCGAGACCGGCGAGCTCACCCTCTCCGACCTCGTCACCCTGATCCTCAACAGCGACGAGTACGACTCCATCATCAACCCCCCCGACCCCGACTGACGATCCAACGTGAGCGTGGGGGCCGGCCGGCGGACCGGCCCCCACACCACGTCCCCACCTCGCGCCCGCGGTCGTAGGCTTCTCGCATGACGACGACCGGGCCGGGGACCTCCTCGACGTTCACGAGGATGGATGAGTCGACTGCGGAGCAGTGGGCGGTGATCGGGCGGGAGACGATGGAGAACCAGCCGCGGGTGGCGGAGCAGTTCCTCGCCATGCTGCGGCAGCTAGGCGACATCACCGACGGGTTCGCCACCGATCAGCTCACGCACTGCCTGCAGACGGCCACGCGGGCCGAGCGGGCCGGGGCCGACGACGAGATGGTGTTCGGGGCGCTGTGCCACGACATCGGCAAGGTCGTCAGCGTGTTCAACCACCCGGCCATCGCGGCCGAGATGATCCGGCCCTACGTCCGCGAGGACGTCTACTTCGCCATCCGGTTCCACCAGGACTTCCAGGGCCGGCACTACTACGAGCACTTCGGCAGGACCCCCGACGAGCGGGACCAGCACACGGGCGAGCCCTGGTACGACCTGGCCGCCCGGTTCGCCGACGAGTGGGACCAGGTCGCCTTCGACCCGGACTACGACACCTTGCCGCTCGAGCACTTCGAGCCGCTGGTCCGCCGGATGACGGCCACGCCCAACCGCTTCTGACCTACGCGCCGACGAGGCGGCGGACGAGGTCGGCGACCACCCCGTCGACATCGGCGTCGCCGTCGGACCCGGGGCCGCGGGCGCCGATGGAGGCGGTGAGGCGGTCGAGGACCAGGCCGTCGATGGCGTAGTGGAGCAGCTCCACCTCGCGGGCGCCGCCGGGCAGGCCGCGGCCGACGTGGAAGGCGACGTCGGCCTGGTAGCCGGTCGCCAGCGTCCGCCCGAGGGTCTGAGCGAGCGAGGGCCGGCGGGTCGCCTCCAGCCGCAGCTCCAGCAGGGCGAGGGTGAGCTCGGGCGCGCCCAGCACCCGGGCCGCCACGTCCCGCACGTAGGCGACGACCAGGTCGACCGACGGCTCCTCGGCCCCCAGCGGGTCGAGCCGCTCGGCGTCCGGGGTGAGCCGCTCGAAGATGCGCTCGCCGAGTGCCCCGAGCAGGGCATCCCGCGACCGGAAGTAGTTCGACGCCGTGCCCGTCGGGACACCGGCCTCGGCGTCGACCGCCCGATGGGTGAGGCCACGGGCCCCGGCGGCGGCCAGGACGCGCAGCCCGGCATCGGCCAGCTCGGCCCGGCGGGAGGGGTTCGACGGCACGGTTGACACCCTAGCGCCTGTCCACTACACCTGTCGTCATCAACCACGACGTCTGTCGTGATCGAGTCGAAGGAGCCATCGTGCCGACGATCCCCCAGTTCTCCGCCACCGTCCTCGCCACCGACACCGCCGCCCTCCGCGACCTCTACGTCGACCTCTTCGACCTGGACGTGGTCACCGACATCGGCTGGTTCGTCTCGCTCAGCCGCCCCGATGCGGGCTGGGAGCTGTGCCTGTGGGATCCCGAGCACGCGACGGTGCCCGCGGTCGCCCGGCCCCCGGCGGACGGCGCCGCCGCGCCGCTGCTGGCCTTCGTGGTCGACGACGTCGACGCCCTGGAGCAGGCGGCCCGCGCTCGTGGTGTCGAGGTCGTCGCCCCGGCCGTCGACGAACCGTGGGGCCAGCGCCACGCCTTCCTCCGCGACCCCGTCGGCACCGTCATCGACGTGGTCCAGATCACGACCCCGGACCCGGCCTGGCTCGCCGCCAACGGCATCGACGTACCCGCCTGACGTCGAGGGACCCCACCCCGTTCACCCGAAGGGGCGCTCACATCACTCCACCCGGGACCGATGGGCTCCCGGAGGAGTGGTGGCATGTCGGACAGCACGTTGGCCATGCCGGGGGCGCACGAGCGCATCCGCCGGCGGGCCCTGACCGACCACCGGGCCCGGCTCGCCGCCGAGAGCACGATGCAGCGCTGCCGCTTCTGGTTCGCCGGCGTGGGCTTCGTCCAGTCGTTCCTCTACGCCGGCGATCGGCCGTGGCTCAGCACCGCCATCGCCGTGGTCCTCGCCCTCCACTGGCTGGTCGTCCGCACCGTCTTGCGCCGCGGCCCCGGCATCGCCGCCCTCCGCCGGTTGGGCGGCGCCGCCATGGCCGTCGACACCGCGCTCGTCGCCGTGGCCATGGCCAACCTGCTGCGTGACCCGACCGACCCGGTCCAGATGCTCCCCGTGATCGTCGCCGGCGAGGCGGCCGTGCGGTGGGGCCGGTGGGGCGGCATCGGCGGGGGCGTGGTGGCGGGGCTGATGACGGCCACCTGGTCCGTCGCCGTCCACGCCCGCGCCGACATCGACCTGCCCAGCGCCTTCGTCACGTTCCGGTTCGCGGCCATGGTCGGCGTGGGCGTGCTGCTCGGCGCCGCCCTCGGCACGGCCCGGCGGGAGCGTCGGCTGGCCGAGATCGTGAGCGATGCCTCGAGCGACCTCATCGCCACCTTCGGCTTCGACGGCCGGCTGCGGTCGGTCAACCCCGCCTGCGAGGCCGTCCTCGGCTATCGCCCCGAGGAGCTGATCGGCCGGGACCGGGCCGAGCTCATCGCCCCCGAGGACCGGCCGGTCGGCCCGCCCGACGCCGACCTCTGGCGGCGTGACGGCACGCGGCGCGCCGAGCTCCGGTTCGTCCACCGCGACGGCCACCACGTGTGGCTCGAGCTGGATCTCCAGGCCGACCCCGACGAGCGCCTGGTCTGCGCCGTCGGGCGCGACGTCAGCGAGCGCCGGCGGGCCGAGGCCGAGCTCCGGCGCCGGGCCGAGCACGACGACCTCACCGGCGTGGCCAACCGGTCCGGTCTGCTCGCCGGTCTGGCCCGCGAGCTGGGCGAGGGCCGCCGGGTCCACCTGCTCTTCGTCGACCTCGACGGGTTCAAGGCCGTCAACGACGTCCACGGGCACCGCGTCGGCGACGCCGTGCTGCGCGAGGTCGCCGACCGCATCCGGGCCCTCGGCGAGCCGCAGGACCTGGTCGTGCGGCTGGCCGGCGACGAGTTCTGCGTGCTCCTGGCCGCCCGCTCCGACGACGACCTCGCCCGCCGCCGGGCGAGCGCCATCGGCGAGGCCCTGGCCCGGCCCTACGCGGCCGGGACGGGGACGGTCCGTCTGAGCGCCTCGGTCGGGTGGGCCGCCAGCCTCCCGACCGACCGGCCCGCCGACCTGCTGGAGCGGGCCGACCTGGACATGTACGAGGCCAAGCGCCTCCGCCGGGCCGGCGGCCCGCAGCCGGCGACGCCCATGCCCTAGGGCGACTCCCGGCCCGCCCGGCGGTGCGCGACCCAGCGGGCACCGACGTCGACGAAGCCGAGCCGCTCGTACCAGCGTCGGGGCCAGTCCTCGGCGTAGGCCAGCAGCCAGACGAGGTCGGCGCCGGCCGCCCGGGCGCGGGCCACGGCGTCGGCGACGAGGGCACCGGCCAGTCCCCGGCCCCGGTGGTCGGGATCGCAGAGCACGGCCTCGATCGCCGCCGTGGCCCCGTCGATGCGCAGCTGGGTGCCCGCGACGGGGACGCCGTCGGGGCCGAGCACGGCCAGGTCGACGATGCGGAGGTGGGCGTCGGCGAAGGCCTCGCGGCGGATCAGGTCGGCGACGGCTGCGTCCGGGACCCCGCGCAGGTCACGCCGCCACGACGGCTCCCACAGCCCGGCCATGACCTCGCTGGTGACGGGCACGACCGTCACGTCCTCGGGCCCGGTCACCGCGGTGGCCGGGTCGAGCACGAGGATGCGCTCCTCGTCGACCTCCCACCCGTCGAGCCCGGTCGGGGCGGCGTCGAGCACGACCCGCCGGTGGGTGACGTCGCCCAGCACGAGATCGCCGGCCGCCTCGATGGTGGAGGCCGACGGCGCACCGTCGAGCCACACCGCGTTGTGCTCGTACGACGCCGGCACCCGCGGGTCCCGGGTGCCGATGCCGCTGGTGAGGGGCACGAGGATCGGCGCCCGGCGCTCGGCCAGGCTGCGGTCGAACCGCCGGGCCCGGGCGGCGACGTCGTCGGGCGCGGGCAGGTCGACCGGCGCCGCGAACGTGCCGTCGGCGCCGGGCCGCCAGGGCACGACGCTGATGACGGCGGCGACCGGCAACGGCCCGTAGAGGTGGGGGAACCGCATCGACTCCGGGTCGGTGGGCACGCCGGGCTCCCAGCGGACCTCGGCGTCGAGCCGCTCCGGGTCGATCACCAGGAGCAGGAGATCGTCGCGCCCGGCGTAGAGCCGGTTGGCGGGCAGGGCGACCTGGTCGGGCCGGGACAGGTGGATGAACCCGTCGGCATGCAGCGAGGGCGTCACGTGCGACCCGGCGGCCAGGGCGACCCGCCACGGCGCCGCGGTGGTGATGTGGAGAAGGGGGTCCGCCGGCACACCGTCACCGTATTGGCCCGGCTGCCCGTCGTACGCTCCGTCCATGCGATCGGGGACGTGCCCGAAGTGCGCCGGCACCGAGGTCTACGCGGCGCGCAACGGCCTGAGCATCGGCCAGCACTACAAGGTTGGGCTGCGGGCCCACATCGAGCCCGGCTTCCGGGGGACGATGGTCCCGCACCAGACGAACGACCTCTGGACCTACATCTGCGCCACGTGTGGCTTCTCGGAGACCTACCTCCACGACGAGGCGGCGATGGCCTTCGTCCGTCAGCGGTGGGTGCGCGTGCAGCCGCCGGGCTGATCTTCAGGGGGCCGCGCGCTCGAGGGCGGCGCGGTCCCAGGCGGCGCGGTCGGCCGCCGCCTCGTAGGTCGACTGGAGGAACGCCAGCAGGACGGCGTCGGGGTCGGCCGCGGTGCGCACGACCTCGTAGGGCAGGACGAACTCGGACAGGTCGTCGTCCCAGTGCGCCTCGGCCGGCTCGACCACCGCGTCCCGGAACCCGTCGGGCTCGGGGTAGGCGTAGGAGTAGAAGACACCCTCGGCCCCGCCGCCGGGCCAGAAGCCGGCGCTGCTGACCTCGTGGGAGTAGGCCTCGTGCATGACGTGGGGCCCGCAGTTGGGGGCGCCACCCGGGTGGGGCGGGGCGTCGCGGCCCGAGAACCGGGTGACGGCCAGGTCGAGGGCACCCCAGAACAGGTGGACGGGGCTGACCTTGCCGACGAAGCGGGCGCGGAAGAGGTTGAACACCCGATCCATCTGGACGAGGGCGAGCCAGAACCGGTGGACGGCCTCGGCGTCGTAGGCGGCGTGCTCGGTGTCGTGGCTGAAAGGGATCGCACCGGGGATCTCCACCGGCATGTCCCACGTCTCGGTCTCGACGCCGAGGTGCTCGAGCGTGCGGTGGAAGGCGCCGTGGAAGTCGGCCGTGGTCATGGGCACGAGGGCGAAGCCGTCCTCCTGGCCATCGGTGGTGGTGACCGTGATCTGCTGGTGGTCGCTCGGCATCTCGGGATCGGCCTGGAACGCAGCGTCCCGAGCCAGCTGGAAGTCGACCTGGAAGGCCCGGTCGCCGGCGGGGATCAGGCCGGTGGTGAGACCTTGCGCGCTCACGTACAGGGGAACGTTCCACCAGTGGCTCTGGACCGGCGTGCGGGCCATGCGGACCTTGCCCACGACCTGGGTCCAGAGGATGAAGGTGTCCTGCGTGGCCTTCCAGTCGGCGAGCTCGGGCCAGGCGGTCATCGGGCCTGAGGGCCGTGGGGCTCGTCGGGGTGGTGGGTGCGCCAGGCCTCGAGCCACGCCTTGACCACGTCGCCGAAGTGGGACGGGTTGTAGACATCCTCCTCGGACGCCCACAGCCCGTCGCCGGCGTAGACGAGACGGGTCCAGTTGGCGCCCTCGTAGACCTGGCCGTCGCCGGGGTCGACGAAGCGGTTCTCGACCTGGCCGACGATCCAGCTCTGCTCCTCGTCGACCGTGTACCAGTCCCACGGGAACAGCTGCATGTGGGTGATGGGCCAGGCCGACATGGTCTCGGTGATCCAGGTCAGCACTGCCTCCCGGCCGTGGAACTCGCCGTAGAGGTGCTCGACGTAGTGGACGTCAGGGACGAAGCAGTCGACCCATGGGCCCCAGTCGCCGGTGGCGCCGGCGTGGTTCGCCGCCGCCTGGTAGCGCTCGAACGCCTCGATCATCTCGGCACGGTCGAACGCGGGCATGGGGCCTCCGAGGGCAGACGCGACAGGGCGGCGATCAACCTAGGTCGATCGCCGCCCTGTCGTGGGGTGTGGGGAAGGTGCTGCTTGGGGGGAAGGTGTCGCTAGGCGGTGGCGTGGTGGCCGGTGGTCGGCGGGGTGGTGGTCGAGGACGGCGCGGCCGCGGCCTGCGCCGAGCGGGCCATGGGCGCCGGCCCGGGCAGGACGTCGGCCTGGGCGTAGGTGATGGTGGCGTTGGCGACGCTGTCGGCGTTGGTGGCCAGGGCCTCCAGCGAGACGTTGTCGTAGGTGTCGCACTCCGAGTGGTAGCAGGGGTCGAACGCCAGGCCGGCCGTGCCGCCGTAGAGGGCGACCTGCTCGGGCGTCTTCGGGTCCTCGGCTCCGGAGAAGAGGCCACCGAAGGGGATGCCGACGTCGAAGAAGGCGCCGTAGTCCGACCGGAAGTCGATCTCGGTGCCCTCGTAGGCCTCGCCGCGGGACTCGTAGAAGTCACCGAACAGGGCCTCGATCTCGGCCGATCCGTCGGGGCCGGGCAGACCGAAGTCCGAGCCGTCGCCGTCGTAGACGAAGTTGGCGTAGTTGGGCGAGCCCAGCATGTCGAAGTTCAGGTAGAGCTTGATCTGGGCCAGCTCCTCCTCGGTGCGGGTGGCGACGTAGTCGGTCGAGCCGACGAGGCCGGACTCCTCGGCGCCCCAGAAGGCGAAGCGCACGGTGTTGTGGGGCCGCACCTTCCGCATCATGAGGGCGGTCTCGAGGATGGCGGCCGTGCCCGAGCCGTTGTCGTTGATGCCGGGCCCCTCGAGGACGCTGTCGAGGTGGGCGCCGACCATCACCGTGTTGGCGTCGTCGCCGCGCTTGGTCTCGGCGATGACGTTCTGGCTCTCGGCCGGGGTGCGGGACGAGTTGGCGAAGACCCGCAGCTCGAGGCCGTCGGTCTCGGCCAGCTCGGCGCCGAGGGCGTAGGTGGTGCCGAGGGCGGGGATGCCGCTGGTGTTGCCGTTGCCGAAGGTGACGGCGGGGATGCCGTTGCGCTCGGGGTCGGCGGTGTTGCCCTGGTTGAACAGCACGGCAGCCGAGGCGCCGGCCGCGGCCGCGTTCTCGATCTTCTGCTCGAAGGTGCAGACGCCGCGCTGGATGAGGGCGATGTTGCCGGCCGGGAAGCCGGTGAAGTCCTCGGGCTCGCACGCCGAGGTGGCCGTGTTGCCCAGGCCCAGCTGGACGTCGACCGGGGTGACCGCGGCGGTGACGTCGCCGGGGTCGGTCTGGTCGAGCAGGCCGAAGTCCTCGTCCTCGACGTAGGTGGTGGGCGTCGGGGCCGTCTGCTCGAGGGCGGACGGACCGACCGGCTCGAAGAGGAAGAACTCGAACGGGTCGATGGTGACCTCGTAGCCGGCTGCCCGCAGCAGGAAGGCCACGTAGTCGACGCTCGTCTCGTAGCCCGGCGTGCCCGAGGCCCGGGTGCCGTCGTTGTGGTCGGCGATCAGCTGGAGGGCTCGCTGGTGGCGCCGGACGCCGTCGATGCCGACGCAATCGGTGAGCTTCTCGGGGGTGTTGTTGTTCCGGAAGAGGCAGGCGAAATCCTTGAACGGACCTCCGTCGCGGGGGCCGCCGGCGGCACTGGCCGGCGCCCCTCCGACACCGAGGAGCAGGATCGCGAGCACCGAGGCGACGAACGCCGTCGAAGCGCGCCGTCGTTGGCGCGGGTGATGGGACATGTGGGGACCTTCTGTTCGGGGGATGCGGCGATGTGCACCGAGCACACGTGGCGGCCGTCACTCGTACCCATCGACTCCGTAACCGAACCGTCATGGTGGAGACCTACGGTGCGCGCCATGTCGACGCCCCCCGCACGGGCCCTCGGAGCGGCGCTCGAGCCGGTCGTGGGCCAGGTGTACTTCTCGCCCGAGTGCCACTCCGCCTACGAGGCCCTGGGCTTCCGGCCCAGCCCGGCGACGATGGGCGACCCGGGTGTCGCCCTCCCCGACGGCCCGGCGTACTTCACCAGCCGGGGCAGCGTCCTGGGCCAGGTGCCGGGCGAGCTGGTGGCGGCGGCGTTCGGCGTCTTCAACCCCGAGGTCGTGGTGCCGGCGGTGGACCGGGGCTGGTCGCTCACCGATGCGGCCACGATCTGCTCCGCCCGCACCGACGGCGCCGTGGGCCAGCTCCGCCGGGTGCTCGGCTCCTCGCCGGAGGGGCTCGAGCGGGCCAACGAGCTGCTGACCCGGGCCGTCGCCCCGCTGCGACCCGAGGGGCGGGCGCTGTACTCCGGGCTCCTCTCGCTCGGCGTGCCCGACGACCCGCTGGTGGCCCTGTGGCGCCGGGGCGACCTGTTGCGCGAGTTCCGGGGCGACAGCCACATCGCGGCGTGGGTCTCGGCCGGGCTCGACGCCACCGAGGTCGGCCTGCTCACCGAGCTCTACTGGGGCCTCCCGATGCGGACCTACATCCGCACCCGGGCCTGGTCGGAGGAGCACCTCGATGCGGCCACCGAGCGGTTGGAGGCCCGGGGCCTCGTCGCCGACGGAGCGATGACCGACGCCGGGCGCGGGCTCCGCGAGGAGGTCGAGGTGCGCACCGACGCCCAGGTGCAGCCGGCGATCGACGCCCTGGGCGACGACGTCGACGAGCTGATCGGCCTCCTCCGCCCGTGGGGCGCCGCCGTCCGCGCCGCCGGTGGCTACCCCGCCGACGGCCCCCACGACCTCGCCGCCGCCTCGGCCGTGTGACGACGGGCACGGGGTGCGGCATCATCTGACCCATGCCGTACAGCAGCGGGCGGGTCGTCCACGACGCCGACGCCCACATCATGGAGACGCCCACGTGGCTGCGGGACCACGCCGACCCCGATCTGCGCGACCGCATCGCGCCCCTCCGGTACCCGGGCGGCAACGAGCTGCGCCAGACCGGCGACGTGGCCGAGCAGCAGCGCGACCTGGCCGAGGCCTTCGACCGGCTGGCCGAGCGCCACCGGTCGGCCGAGTACACCGCCGACGAGGAGGCCGAGGTGATGCGGCGCAAGAACTTCGCCGCCACCGGGTCGTTCCTGGCCGAGGACCGACCCCGCGCCCTCGACCTGCTCGGCTTCTCCAGCCAGCTCGTGTTCAACACCTTCCACAACCGGCGCCTGCACGACTGGGAGCACGGGGGCGACCTCGACCTGGCCTACGGCACGGCCCGGGCCCACAACCGCGGCATGGTCGAGTTCTGCTCGGTCGATCCCCGCCTTCTCCCGAGCTGCTACGTGCCGCTCGTCGACCTCAACCGGGCCGCGGCCATGGCCGACGAGGCCATCGAGATGGGCGCCGCGGCCCTGCTCGTCGCCTCCGGCTGCCCGCCAGGCCACTCGCCCAGCCACGTCGGGCTCGACCCGGTGTGGGCCCGGGCGAGCGAGGCCGCCATCCCCGTCGTCTTCCACGTCGGCGGCACCGGCGACCTCGTCGACGAGGCCTACTTCCGCAACGGCCTGCCCGTCCCACCCGACTTCCACGGCGGCGAGGAGAACTTCCGGTCGGTCGACTACATGGGCATCCCCGGCCCGCCGGCCCAGACCCTCGCCACCATGGTCTTCGACGGCGTCTTCGAGCGCTTCCCCGACCTGCGCATCGGCGTGATCGAGCAGGGCGCCATCTGGGTCCCCTCGTGGATGCGCCAGATGGAGTCGGCCTTCGACGCCTTCCACCGCCACGAGGAACGCCTCCAGGCCCTGAGCCTGCGGCCCCGCGAGTACGTCCGCCGCCAGATGCGCTTCACGCCGTACCCCACCGAGGACGTGGGCTGGATCATCGAGCAGTCCGGCCCGGAGGTCGCCCTGTTCTCGTCGGACTACCCCCACGTCGAGGGGGGCCGTCGCCCGATCGAGCGGTTCGAGGCCAGCCTGGGCGACGCCGGCGAGGACGTCCGCCAGGCCTTCTACTGCGACAACTTCCGCGATCTCATGGGCTCGGCCGCCGCCGTCTTGGCGGCCTGAGCCACAGGAGGCAGGATCGCCCCTCGTGGGCATCGGAGATCGGGTCGTGGGGGCCGCGCTGCGGGTGGTCGGCGCCACCCGACCGGACGAGGGGGTGCTGCCGGCCGAGCCGGTGTTCCCGCCCCACCTGCACAGCCGGCGCTGGGCGTGGACGCACTACGGCGTGATGATCCCCGACCTGCCCGACCCGCACCGGTTCCTCGCCTGCATGGCCATCGTCGGCACCACCGGCAGCCGCATCTTCGACACCGACCACGCCCGGGTCGACGGGCCCCGCCGGTCGGCCAGCCTCGTCACCGGCACCGCCGTGACCCCGCCCGGATCGTCGTTCCGCCAGTACTCGACCCGGTACGACTGCCACCTCACGCCCGACGGGTCGTTCGTCCGCCTGGGCGACGACCTGGCCATCACGGGCACCGGGCGAGAGCGCCACGTCACCATCGACCGGGACGGGTTCTCGGCCGCGCTCGACCTCCGGCTCACCGACGCCGCCACCTGGTTCGCCCGGGGCCCCGTCTGGGAGCACCTCAGCGTCCTGACCCGCTACGACGGCACCGTCTCCTGGCAGGGCGCCACCGAGCACGTCGCCGGCACCGGCACCTTCGAGTGGGCCCGCAGCGCCGGCGTCCACGCCGTGCTCCCGTGGGCCCTCCCGGCGCGGATCAAGGCCCCGGCCGACACCTTCGCCTACTGCGTGATCGACCTCGACGCCGACACCCAGCTCCTGCTGTCCGGGTTCGGCCTCGCCGGTCGTCCGGCGCTCGACGCCGCCTACGTCCGCTCGACCACCGCCGCCCCCGAGCGCCACGTGCGGGGCGTACGGCTGGCCGTCGAGGAGCGGGGCGAATCGATGTCCAGGCCCGACGGGACCAGGACCCGGCCGCCCCGGGTCCTCCACTGGACCAGCGCCGACGGGCGGGTCGACGTCGTGTCCACGGTCGACACGCCGCTCCTCTACGGGCTGGGCAGCGGTCACGTCGGTGGCGTCGCCTACCGCGGCACGCTCGACGGCCGCCCCATCGCCGGCCCGGGCTACCTCGAGATCATCGACCGCCGCGACGACCGCCGCGACTAGAGCGCCGGGCGGTCCTCGGGCAGGGTGGCCAGCCACTCGTTGACGGCGGCCACGCCCGCGCCCAGCAGCTGACCGGCGATGCGGCCGGCGGTGTCGGCCTCGCCGGCGCCGATGGCGGTGGCCAGGTCGCGGTAGAGGCCGGTCTGGCGCCACTCCTGCTCGAGCAGGCCGGGGGCCATGCGCTCGGCCAGCGCCAGCGCCACCGCCACCTCGCGCAGGGTGTTGTAGGCGAGGAGGTAGGCGACGTTGTCGGCCCCGGCGACGATGGCGTCCCAGTACGAGTAGCCCAGCAGGCCCCACTGCGAGAAGTCGCCGCCGAGGGCCTCCATCCGGTCGACGATGGCGTGGAGCTGGTCGGCGGTGCCGGACGGCGATCGGGTGGCGCACCAGCGGGCGGCGTCGGCGCCGATGACGGCCCGCAGCTCCATGATCGAGCGGGACACGAGCGGGTCGACGGCGGTGTCGTGGGCCACCACCAGCATGGGCAACAGGGCCAGGCCGGCCGACGTGCGCCAGTCGAGGACCGTGATCCCGCCGCCGTGGATGATCTCGACGAGCCCCATCTGGCGCAGCCGCTGGAGCGCCTCGCGCACAGCCTGACGGTTGACGCCGGCCTGGGTGGCCAGCTCGCGCTCGGGGGGGAGCTGGGTGCCGGGGCTGTTCTCGCCGGTGAGGATCGCCCGCAGGAGCTGGTCGAACACTTGGTCGGCCACGGACTGGCGGGCGACGGGTCCGATCGGCATGGCGCCAGCGTAGCGACCATTGGTCAGACCAATGATCGGGACGATCAGCCGGAGAAGATCTCGACGAGGTCGTCGACGAGACGGATCTGGCCCTCGACCCCGGGGTAGCCGAGCCGGTCGAGCTCGTGGACCCGACCGGCGGCGGGGGCCGGCAGCTCGCTCCACAGCGGGTCGTCCTGGATCTGCTCCAGGGCGGCCGGCTCACCCTCGACGGCCTCGGCCACCAGCAGCAGCAGGGTCGGCCCGGCGATGAGGTCGAGGTTCTCCAGCGAGAGGTAGACCCGGCCGTCCTCGTCGTGGGGCTCGTCGGCGCCGGGCACGAGGGTGCAGCCGGCGTCGAGCAGGGTCTGGGGCACGGCCCACGGGCCGTCGACGAACACGGCCACCGACGGGCCCGGGTAGACGGCGGCCACCGAGACCTCCTGGGGCGGGATCTCGGCCCGGGCTCGCTGCTTCGCCTCGGTGAGCCGGACCAGCAGCGCGTCGGCCTCCTCGACGCGGTCGAACGCGTCGGCGAGGATGCCCAGCACCTCTTCGCTGGTGATCCCGTCGGGCACGACGGTGAGCTCGCCGAAGGGCTCCAGGGCCTCGGCCCCCAGGGCATCGACGACGTACTGGGCGGCCACGACCATGTCGGTCTCGAGCGCCAC
>DASVEC010000566.1:0-2925 GCA_036380755.1 Iamia sp.
CGCCCGGCCCACGAAGCGATCGGCGGGCGCGAGCCGCGGACCCCGCCGCGCCGTCCGGGGCCGGGCCGCCGGGGCCTCGGGCCGCAGGGTCGGGTCGTCGGAGAGGATCCGTCGCTCCATCTCGCCCACCGCGCTGCTGGGATCGAGCCCGGTGGCATCGACGACGCGCTCGCGCAGGGCCGACCCCACCCGGAGGGCGTCGGGCGACCGACCCACCTGGTGCAGCACGGCCATCAGGAGCAGGTGCACGGCCTCGCCGGTGGGATCCTCGGCCGCCGCCCGCTCCAGGTCGGGCAGCAGCACCGCCCCCTCGCCGGCCGCCGACCGGGCCGCCAGCCAGCCCTCGACGGCCCGGCGGTGCAGGGCGGCCAGCCGGGCCCGGTCGGGGGCCAGGGCCAGGGGGTCGGTGAGGTCGCAGAAGGGCTCGCCCCGCCACAGGTCCAGGGCCTCGGCGAACAGGGCGACCGACGCGGCGGCGTCGTCGGCTCCCTCGGCCCGGCCCAGCAGGGCGTCGAAGCGGCCCACGTCGACCGCCTCGGGCGGGACGTCGAGCCGATAGCCGACGGTGTCGCGGGCCACGGCGGCGGCGCCCACCACCCGGCGCAGGCGCGACACGTAGCTCTGGAGGTTGCCGGTGGCGTTGTCGGGTCCGCCGGCCGGCCACAGCACGTCGACCAGGTCGTCGTCGGGCACGGTGCGACCGGCGGAGAGGGCCAGGCGGGCCAGGACGGCGCGCTGGGGTGCCCCCGGCACCGGCACCGTCCGCCCGTCGATCTCGACGACCGTCGGCCCGAGGAGCCCCACCCGGAGACCGTCGCCCATCCCCCGATCATGGCCGACAACCACCCAGCAAGGGCCGGGCAATCCGCGGCGACGACGCTGCGGCCATGAGCACGCACCTCCAGCCTGCGGACCTGGGCTCGATCCTGTCGGTCTGGGCCCACCCCGACGACGAGACCTACCTGGCCGGGGGGCTGATGGCCGCCGCCGCCGATGCCGGTCACCGGGTCGTCTGCGTCAGCGCCACGGCCGGCGAGCACGGCACCGACGACCCCGACACCTGGCCGCCGGAGCGGCTGGGGCCGGTGCGGCGCTGGGAGGCCGCCGCGGCCATGGCCGTCCTCGGCGTCTCCGAGCACCGCTGGATGGGTCTGCCCGACGGCACGCTGGCCGACGTCGACCCGGTCGACGGCGTGGCCGCGATCGTCGCCCTCATCGAGGAGGTCGAGCCCGACACCATCGTCACCTTCGGGCCCGACGGGGCCACCTTCCACCCCGATCACCGCACCATCTCGGCCTGGGTCACCGAGGCCTGGCGGGCGACCGGCGGCACCGCCCGGCTGCTCCACCGGGCCGCGACCGTCGCCCACCTGCAGGAGTGGGGGCCGCTCTACGAGGAGTGGGGCGTGTACATGACCGACGAGCGCCCCGTCGGCCACCACCCCGACGAGCTGGCGGTGGCCCTGGAGCTGTCCGGCGCCGCCCTGGACCGGAAGGTCACCGCCCTCCGGGCCATGGCCACCCAGGTGGGTCCGGCGGTCGCCCTGCTGGGTGGCGAGCGCTTCGCCGCGAGCAACGCCGAGGAGACCTTCGTCGAGGTCCGGCCCGGTGAGGCGTCCCCGTCGGCAGCGTCCCTGCGCCTCGTCCGCTCGCGCTAACTTGCGATCTCCGCCGACGACAGGAGTGGGGGCTGATGGCCACCGAGTTCTCGCGGGGACAGAAGAGCCCGCTCTCGAACCTGACACCGGGCACCGACCTCTACGTCGGGGTCAAGATCGACGGTCCCGGGACATGGGACATCTCGTGCTTCGGTCTCGACGAGGCCGACAAGCTGTCCGACGACAGCTACTTCGTCTTCTTCAACCAGCCCAAGTCGCCCGAGGAGTCGATCCAGCTCCTGGGGGCCCAGAGCGGTGACACCGAGTCCTTCCGCCTCACCCTCGACAACGTCCCGGCCAAGATCGGCAAGCTGTCGATCTGCGCCGCGACCGAGGACACCACGGCCGGCCAGATCACCAGCGGCTGGTTCCGCATCGTGGTCGGCGGCGAAGAGGTCATGAAGTTCACCTTCTCCGGCGCCGACTTCTCCGGCGAGCGGGCCGTCATCATCGGCGACGTCTACCGCAAGGGCGTCTGGCGGGTGAACGCGGTGGGCCAGGGCTTCAACGGCGGTCTGGCCGACCTCATCCGCTCCTACGGCGGCGAGGTGGCCGACGAGGAGCCGGCCCCGGCCGCACCGCCCGCCAACACCGGGTTCGCCCCGCCGCCCGGTGCTCCCGCTCCGGCCCCGCCCCCGCAGCAGGCCCCGCCGCAGTTCGGCGCCCCCCAGGGTGCCCCGCCACCGCAGGCCCCGCCCCAGCAGGCCCCGCCGATGCAGGCTCCCGCCGCCGCCGGTGGCGCCGTCGACCTGTCGAAGGTGCCGGCGCAGGGCTACGCCGACACGCCGACGATGTACCAGCCGACGCCGCCCGGGGCCATGAACAGCCTCGAGCAGTACAAGGAGAAGCCGACCACCGGCCGGTACACCCAGCAGAGCTCGAAGATGATCAAGGTGACCCTCGGACCCGAGGTCCTCACCCGCAAGGGCTCGATGGTCGCCTACCAGGGCAACATCGAGTTCGACCACAAGGGCTCGGGCGGGCTCAAGAAGATGCTCGAGAACAAGATGACCGGCCAGGGCCTGAGCATGATGATCTGCCGGGGCGAGGGCGAGGTCTTCCTGGCCGAGGACTCGACCGACCTCCACATCGTCGAGCTCAACGGCCGGACGATCAACATCAACGCCAACAACGTGCTGTGCATGGACGCCACCCTCTCGGTGGAGACCAAGCGGATGGAGAGCGCCGGCCTGCCCGGTGGCGGCTTCTTCCACATCGAGGTCTCGGGCCAGGGCACCATCGTGGTGATGACCCACGGCACGCCGAT
>DASVEC010000567.1:0-11715 GCA_036380755.1 Iamia sp.
CAGTAGATGTCGTCGGCGGTGTAGTAGTTGCGCACCACCGGGAGCTGACCGGTGGTGAACTCGTCGGCCTGCTCGCAGGCCTCGGCGGGCAGGATCGTGCCCGAGTCGACCATCTGCCGGAGGCTGATGTCCTCGAAGACGGAGATGTCGGGGAGCTGGCCGCTGGGGATGCCGGCCACGTACTTGTCGAGCACCTGGTCGTAAGAGGTCCCCTGCGACTTGAGCGAGACCCGCACCTTGTCCTGGCTGGCGTTGTACTCGTCGGTCAGCGCCTCGAGGTAGAGCTCGGTCTCGCCGGCGAAGGCGTACCAGAGCTCGATCTCGACCGGCCCGTCGGCCTTCTCGAGGGCGTCGACCGGGCAGTCGGGGAGGTTGTCACGGGTGACGGGTCCGGCCGGCCCCCCGCCTCCACCCGCGGTGGTGGCGTTGCCCTCCTGGCGGATGCAGGCCGACGAGGCGAGGACGAGGACGGTGGCGGTCAGGCCGGCGGCCAGGCGGTGGCGGGCTCGATGGGTGCGGTGCATGGGTACCTCGGGGTCAGCCCTTGACCGCGCCGGCCGTGAGCCCGCTCACGATCTGACGCTGGAACAGGGCGAGCAGGATGATGATGGGGACGGCGGTGATGATGGCGCCGGCCACCGGGATGTGGGACTCCTGGACGGAGGTGGTGAGCCCGCGGAGGGCGAGCTGCACCGTGCTCCAGTTCTCGGTGTCGGTGATGACGGCTCGCGGCCAGAGGTACTGGTTGAAGGCACCGAGGAAGGAGATCACCGTGAAGCTGGCGATCACCGGCCGGGTCAGCGGGACGGCGAACCTCCACAGGAACGTGAAGTGCCCCCACCCCTCGAGCCGGGCCGCGTCACGGATCTCGGTCGGGATCCCGAGGAAGCCCTGCCGGATCAGGAAGGTGCCGAACGCCGAGGCCGCGAACGGGACGACCAGGCCCTGGTAGGTGTTGAACCAGTCCAGATCGCGCATGGTCTGGAGGTTCGGGAGGAGCGTGACCTCGAGGGGCAGCAGCAGGGTCGCCATGAAGAAGGCGAAGACCACCTTCTTGAACGGGAAGTCGAGGAAGGCGAAGGCGTAGGCGGCCAGCACCGAGGTGGCGACCTGGAGGCTGGTGATGAGCACGGTGACGATGAGCGTCCGCAGCATGGCGGCGTCGAGGTCGCCGCGGCTCCACGCCTTGCTGAACCCGTCGAAGCGCACGCCGACGGGCCGCAGCACCGAGGACGTGAACGACTCCGTCGGGTCGGAGATGGCCCGGACGACGAGGAAGTAGATCGGCGCCAGCACGATCACGGCCAGGGCGGTGAGGGCGAGGTACCACCGGTTCGCCGGGGGCTGGAAGGAGAAGAAGGCGACGGTGACGGCGACCGTGCCCGCCAGCACCAGCCACGCCACCAGGTTGGTGAGGTCGGCGGCGACCTGGATGAACGCTCCGTAGAGGGCGAGCGACAGCGGCACGCAGACGACCATCACGAGGGCCGAGAACCACCACGACGTCACCCAGCCGCCCTCGGCCGGCTCAGTTGCCATAGTGCACCCGCTTCTCGAGCAGGAGGAACTGGAGCAGGGTCACGAGGAACGTGACCCCGAACAGCCCGACCGACATGATCGCCCCCTCGTGGAGCTTGTTCGGTGTCTGGCGCTGGAAGATCTCGTAGACGAGCGTCCGGGTGGAGCCGGCGGGTCCGCCCTCGGTGAGGAACTCGATGGGGGCGAAGGCCTGCAGGGCGAAGATCACCAGCACGACCACCAGGAACATGAGCACCGGGGACAGCAGCGGGAGGGTGATCCGGAAGAAGCGCCGCACCGGGCCGTAGCCGTCGAGGGCCGCGGCCTCGTCGACCTCGGCCGGGATCGCCTGCAGCCCGGCGAGGACGATCACGAACGACAGGCCCACGTTCTGCCAGACCGACGAGAGGGCCACGCCGAAGAGGGCGCCCGAGAACGGCGTGCTCAGGTGGAAGAGGCCGAAGTCGAGCACGCCGGAGGGGTTGTCGAGCAGCGGCCGATCGAGCTCGAACGGGGGCAGGCCGCCCTCGATGACCCCGATCTGCGGGTTCAGGAGGACGAGGAAGATCACCGAGGCCACGGCGGCCGACGTGGCGATGGTGGAGGAGAAGATCGCCTGGAAGATCTTGGTGCCCTTGAGCTTGCGGTTGGCGGCGACGGCCAGGAGCGTGCCGAGGATCAGCCCGGCCGGGACGGTGAAGATCACGTACTGGACGCTGCGCCAGAGGGCATCGAGGAAGTCGTCGGACCCGAGCACGTCGCCGTACTGCGACCAGCCCACGTAGCGGAGGTTCGTGCCCGCGGTGTTGTTGCGGTAGAGGCCGCGGAGCACGAGCTGCTCGAAGGGATAGAAGAAGAACACCGCGAAGATCACGATCGACGGGCTGAGGAACAGCAGCGCGATCAGCGACTCCTTGACCCGGCCGGTGTCCGCAACCCGCCCCCCGCCGGTGTCGTCACCGCCGAGGAGCTCCTTGATCCGGCCCATCAGCCGCCGTCCCCGGCGGTCTCGGCGGTGAGGTCGACCTCGCCCTCGCCGAGGGGCGCGCCGGCCGCCACGTCCTTGGCCAGCGCCGGCACGGGCGGTGCGGCCACCGTGGTGGAGCCGTCGATGCGGGTGCCGAGGTCGGCGTCGAACAGGTGCGTGTGCCCGGGGGCGACGGCCAGGCGGACCTGGTCGCCCGGCGCCGGGGGCGTCGTCTCCGAGCCCTGACGGGCGATCCAGTCGATCGATCCGGCGGGGCCACCGGAGAGCTCGACACGCACCAGGGCCTCGTGACCCAGCCACTCGACGTGGCGGACGGTGGCCACCACCGTGCCGGCGGGGTCGAGACGGAGGTCCTCGGGCCGGACGCCGACGATGGCCGAGGCGCGGTCGGAGCCGGCGCCCGAGACGGGGACCTCGCTGTCGCCGATCCGGGCCACTCCCCCGTCGATGCCGGCCAGTCCGGTGTTCATGGCCGGAGTGCCGATGAAGCCGGCGACGAAGAGGTTGGCCGGAGCCTCGTAGACCTCGCGGGGCGTCCCGACCTGCTGGAGCCGGCCCTCGCTCATGATGGCGATGCGGTCGGCCATGGTCATGGCCTCGACCTGGTCGTGGGTGACGTAGATGAAGGTGGTGCCGAGGCGCTCGTGCAGGTCGACCAGCTCGGCTCGCGTCTGCGTGCGGAGCTTGGCGTCGAGGTTCGACAGCGGCTCGTCCATGAGGAACACGGCGGGGCGGGAGACGACCGCCCGGGCCAGGGCGACGCGCTGGCGCTGGCCTCCCGAGAGGGCGCCGGGCTTGCGGTCGAGGTACTGCTCGAGGCCGAGCATCCGGGCGGCCTCGTCGATGCGCTCCTTGCGCTCGGCCCCGGTGAGCTTCCGCACCTCGGACTCGTCGCCGTTCCCGTCGACGCGGGTGGCCTTGGTGACGAGCGGCGACTCGATGTTCTTCCGCACCGTCATGTGCGGGTACAGGGCGTAGCTCTGGAACACCATGGCCACGTCGCGCTTGGACGGGATCACCTGGTTGACGACCCGGTCGCCGATCCGCAGCTCGCCGCCGCTGATCTCCTCGAGCCCGGCGATCATGCGCAGGGCCGTGCTCTTGCCGCAGCCCGACGGGCCCAGCAGCACCATGAACTCGCCGTCGGCGACGTCCAGGTGGAGATCCTCGACCGCAGTCACGTCCCCGTACCGCTTGATCACCCCGTCGAACGTCACGTTCGCCATATGCGGGGAAACCCTACGCCGTCCGAGAACGAGAACACGTCCTCGGCGTGAACGCTCGGCGACCCCCCGACGTCGACTGTCCGAACCCGCCGCTCCTCGGTCCGCCGCGACCCCTGCCACCAAGAAGACCTTCTGGTCCAAGCTCGTCGCGAAAGCGCGACCCAGGCCACCGAGAACCGGCCCGCCCGACTTCTTGGTGGCCCACGTCGCGACATCGCGACCCCTGCCACCGAGAACCCCCGCACCCCGGATCACCGGTTCGGAGGAGGCGGGGCCCAACCGGACCGGCGCACACGACGCCTCCACCCAGCCCGTCGCCACCGACGGCGCAGAGAACGGTCCGAGCGGAGCGAGGGCCTCGCCCTGGTGCTCAGGGGAGGGTGAGAACGTGGGGACCGTCGTCGGTGACGGCGACGGTGTGCTCGGCGTGGGCGGCCCAGGTGCCGTCGAGGGTGACGACGGTCCAGTCGTCGGCCAGGACGTCGGTCTCGGGGGTGCCGAGGGCGACCATGGGCTCGATGGCCAAGACGTTGCCGACCTTGAGCCTGGGGCCGCGGCCGGGCCAGCCGACGTTGGGCACCGACGGGTCCTCGTGCATGGCCCGGCCGATGCCGTGGCCGGTGTAGCCGTCGACCACGTGCAGCCCGGCGGCCTCGACGACCTCCTGGACGGCGTGGCCAACGTCACCGAGGTGGCGGCCGGCGACCATCTGCTCGATGGCGGCCGCCAACGAAGCCTCGGTGACCTCGATCAGCCGCTGTGCCTCGGCCGAGATCGTCCCGATGCCGGCGGTGTAGGCGGCATCGCCGTGCCAGCCGTCGACGATGGCCCCGCAGTCGACCGAGATGATGTCGCCCTCGTCGAGCACGCGGTCGCCAGGGATGCCGTGGACGACGACCTCGTTGGGCGAGGCACAGATGACGGCGGGGTAGGTGCCGGCCACGCCGAGGAAGTTGGACTCGGCCCCCCGCGCGGCCAGGACCTCGCGGCCGATGCGATCGAGCTCGCCGGTGGTGATGCCGGGCCGCAGCGCGGCGCGGGTGCGCTCGTGCATCTCGGCCACGACCCGGCCGGCCTTGCGCATGGCGGCGATGTCGGCGGTGGACCGCCGGGTGATCCCCCCGAGCAGCATCTAGCTGATCGGGCCGGCCTCGAGGGCCCGGGCCCGGACGACCTTGCGCAACCGGTCGAACACCTCGTCCTCGGATCCGTAGCCGTCGACCGTCTCGAGGAGGCCGAGGTCGCGGTAGTACGCCACCAGCGGGGCGGTCTCGCGCTCGTAGAGCTCGAGCCGGCGGCGGATGGCGTCGGGCTTGTCGTCGTCGCGCTGGACGGGGGTGCCGCCGTCCTTGGGGCACCGACCGTCGGCGATGGCCGGGTCGTCGGCCCGGTACACGGTGCCGCAGCCGTCGCAGGTGCGCCGGGCCGACAGCCGCTCGATCACCACGTCGTTGTCGACGACCAGGTCGACGACGACGTGGAGCGGCCCGTCGACGGTGATCTGGCCCAGGGCCTCGGCCTGGCCGACGGTCCGGGGGAAGCCGTCGAGGATCCACCCGCGGGCGGCGTCGTCCTCGCGCAGGCGGTCGTCGACGATGCCCACCATGACCTCGTCCGGCACCAGGTCGCCGGCGTCCATGATCTGCTTGGCCCGCTGGCCGAGGGGAGTCCCCTCGCGCACCGCGGCCCGCAACATGTCGCCGGTCGAGATGTGCGGGATGTCGGCCTCGGCGGCGAGACGTGCCGCCTGCGTGCCCTTCCCCGCACCCTGGCGACCGAGGATCAGCATCCGCACGCCCGGGACGGGCGGTGGGTCGAGGGAGGTCACGACTTCAAGAAGCCCTCGTAGTTGCGCATCATCAGCTGGCTGTCGATCTGCTTCATGGTCTCGAGGGCCACACCGACGGCGATGAGGATCGACGTGCCGAAGAAGCCCAGCTGGAGGCCGGCGTCGGTGCCGAGCGTGCGGCCCAGCACGAAGGCCGGCACCAGGGCGACGAAGCAGATGAACAGGGCGCCCGGCAAGGTGATGCGGTTCAGGATGCGGCTCAGGTAGCGCTCGGTCTGGGGACCGGGCCGGATGCCGGGGATGAAGCCGCCTTGCTTGCGGATCTGGTCGGCCTGCTTGTGCGGGTCGAACTGGATGGCCGCGTAGAAGTAGGCGAAGCCGATGATGAAGACGCCGTAGACCGCGAGGTACAGGGCGCTAGTGCCCCGGCGGAAGTGGTCCTCGATGAACTGCTGGGCGTCGTAGGCCCAGTTGCCGCCCGAGCCGTCGGCCGCCGGCGCCTTGGCCGGCAGGACCGTGCCGATCATCACCGGCAGGTACAGCATCGAGTTGGCGAAGATGATCGGGATCACGCCCGAGGCGTTGACCTTCAGCGGGATGTAGGTGTTCTGGCCGCCGTACTGGCGCCGACCGACCTGCCGCTTGGCGAACTGCACCGGGATCCGGCGTTGGCCCTGTTCGACGAACACGATGGCGACGAGGACGGCGGTGAACATCACCCCCACGAGGATCATGGCGATCAGGCCCGACTCGGCCCGGACGGCGCCGAAGTTGGCCGGGAGCTGGCTGACGACCGAGGCGAAGATCAACAGCGACATGCCGTTGCCGATGCCCCGCTGCGTCACCAGCTCGCCCATCCACATGATGAGGGCGGTGCCGGCGGTGAGGCTGATCACCACGATCAGCACCCGGCTCCAGTTGTAGTCACCACCGAACAGGTCGACGTCGCCCAGCGGGTTGCCGCCGGCGAAGCCCTGGCCACCGTTCTTGAACAGGAAGGTGAGGCCCGTCGACTGCATGACGGCGATGGCCACCGTGAGGTACCGGGTCCACTGGGTGATCTTGCGCTGGCCGACCGCACCCTGCTGTTGCCACTGCTCCAGCTTGGGGATCACCACGGCCAGGATCTGCATGATGATCGAGGACGTGATGTAGGGCATCACGCCGAGGGCGAACACGGCGAACTGGGTGATGGCGCCGCCGGAGAAGAGGCGCAGGAACTCGAGGGCTCCACTCTCGCCGGCGTTGTCCTTCAGCGTCTGCAGCGTCGAGACGTCGATGCCCGGCACCGGCACGTGCGACCCCAGTCGGTACAGCAGGATCATGAAGACGGTGAAGGCGATCTTGTTGCGGAGATCCTCCACCTTGAACATGTTCTTCATGCTCGAGAGCACGGGCGTTTCCTCTCGGTTTCAGCGCAGCCGATTGGGATGGGTGGCAGGTGCCGCCCCGGGGGGTCAGCGGTTGGTGAGGTGGTTGCCCTTGGCCGGCGGTCGCCGATCGCCCCAGGGGGCGGGCACGACGGTGACGCTACCCCCTGCCGCGGTGATGGCGGCCTCGGCCGAGGCCGAGAAGGCATGGGCCGAGACCTTGACGGCGCGGGTGATCTCGCCCCGTCCCAGCACCTTGATCAGGGCGCCCTTGCGGGCCAGGCCCCGAGCGTGCAGGGAGGTGGGGGTGATCTCGTCGTCGCCAGTGGCATCGAGCGTGTCGAGGTTGATGGCCTGGTACTCCACCCGGAACGGGTTGGTGAAGCCCTTGAGCTTCGGGATCCGGATGTGGAGGGGCATCTGGCCGCCCTCAAAGCCGGCGGGGATGGAGCCGCGGGCCTTCTGGCCCTTGGTGCCGCGGCCGGCGGTCTTGCCGCCCTTGCCGCCGATGCCGCGGGCGACGCGCTTCTTGCGGCGGTTGGACCCCGGAGGCGGGGTGAGGTCGTGGATCTTCATCAGTCGGTCTCCTCGACGGTGACCAGGTGGGGGACCTTGTTCAGCATCCCGCGGATCTCGGGACGGTCCGGGAGCACGTTGCTGCGCCCGATGCGGCCCAGCCCGAGCGCACGGAGGGTGCCCCGCTGCTTGGGCTTGGAGCCGATGGCGGACCGGGTCTGGGTGACCTTGAGGGCAGCCATCACGCCACCTCGTCGGGGACGTGGGGCCCGCGCTCGGACTCCTTGTACGCCTCGAGCAGGCCCTTGGGCACGAACTCCTCGGCCGAGAGGCCACGGATGCGGGCGATCTCGTCGGGGCGCTTGAGGCTCTTGAGCCCGTTGATGGTGGCCCGGGCCACGTTGATGTGGTTGGCCGAGCCGAGGCTCTTGCACAGCACGTCGTGGATGCCGGCCTCCTCGAGGATGGCGCGGGCGGCGCCACCGGCGATCACACCCGTACCGGGGGCGGCCGGCTTGAGCAGGACGCGGGCGGCGCCCTGCTTGCCGACGATGGGGTGGGTGACGGTGCTGCCGGCGAGGGGGACCGAGAACATGTTCTTCTTGGCCTCCTCGGTGCCCTTCTGGATGGCGAGGGGCACCTCCTTGGCCTTGCCGTAGCCCAGGCCGACCCGGCCGGCGCCGTCGCCGATCACCACGAGGGCGGTGAAGGAGAACCGGCGGCCGCCCTTGACGACCTTGGCCACCCGGTTGATGTCGATGACGCGCGACTCGCGGAGCTGGGCGTCGGAGGTGGTGGGGGGCATCAGAACTCCAGTCCGGAGGTGCGGGCAGCGTCGGCGAGCGAGGCGACCCGACCGTGGTATTGGAAGCCACCGCGGTCGAAGACGACCTTCGACACGCCGGCCTCCTTGGCCCGGGCGGCGAGGAGCTCGCCGACCTGCTTGGCACCGTCGATGTTGCCGCCGTTGCTGCGCAGGTCGGCCTCGAGCGACGAGGCCGAGGCCAGGGTGCGGCCGGTGGCGTCATCGATGACCTGGGCCGAGATGTGCTTGTTGGAGCGGAAGACGGCCAGGCGCGGCCGCTCGGCCGTCCCCTGGACCTTCTTGCGGACCCGGCGGTGACGCCGGACCCGTGCGTTGCGCTTCTTGGCTGCGGGATCGCTCATGAGTGCTTCCTACTTCGCGGTCTTGCCGGCCTTGCGGGCGACGTGCTCACCGAGGTACCGCACGCCCTTGCCCTTGTAGGGCTCGGGCTTGCGGATGGCTCGGATGTCGGCGGCGACCTGGCCGACCTGCTCCTTGTCGATGCCCCGGACGACGATGCGGGTGGGCACCGGGACCTCGAAGGTGATGCCGTCGGGGGCGTTCACCTTCACGGGGTGGCTGAAGCCGAGGGACAGGTCGAGGGTCGTGCCCTGCAGCGCGGCGCGGTAGCCGGTGCCGATGATCTCGAGCTCCTTGGAGAACTCCTGGCTGACACCCACGACCATGTTGTTGACGAGCGACCGGACCAGGCCGTGGAGGGCCCGGGTCTTGCGCTCGTCGTCGGGCCGCTCCACCAGGAGCGTGTCGCCGTCCTGGCGGACGGCGATCGCACCGGGGACGGTGCGGCTGAGGGTGCCCTTGGGGCCCTTCACGGTGACGTCGGCACCGTTGACGGTGACGTCGACACCCGAGGGCACGGGGATGGGGGACTTGCCAACTCGGGACATGGCTACCTCACCACACGAAGCAGAGGACCTCGCCGCCCACGTTGCGCTTGCGCGCCTCGCGGTCGGTGAGCAGCCCCTGGCTGGTCGAGACGACGGCCACGCCGAGCCCGCCGAGAACGCGCGGGATCTCCTTGGACTTGCGGTACACCCGCAGGCCCGGCTTGGACACCCGCTGGATGCCGGAGATCGTGCGGGCCCGCTCGGGCGAGTACCGCATGGTGATGTGGAGCGTGGCGCCCGGGCGGTCGGAGTTGTCCTCCACCCGGAAGCCGTCGATGTAGCCCTCGGTCTTCAGGACGGCCGCGAGGGCCTCCTTCTGCTTCGAGCTGGGCATGCGGACCTCGTCGTGCATCGCCACGTTGGCGTTGCGGATGCGGGTCAACATGTCGGCGATCGGATCTGTCATCGTCATGGGTTCGTCGCCTCCTTCACCAGCTGGCCTTGTTGACACCGGGGATCTCGCCGGCGTGAACCATCACGCGGAGGCACACCCGGCAGAGCTTGAACTTGCGGTAGACGGAGTGCGGACGCCCGCACCGCTGGCACCGGGTGTAGCCCCGGACCTTGAACTTGGGCGTCTTGTTCGCCTTGTTGATGAGCGCCTTCTTGGCCATTACTGCTGTCCCTCACGCTTGAACGGGAATCCGAAGGCGGCGAGCAGGGCCCGGCCCTCATCGTCGGTCCGGGCCGTGGTCACGATGGTGATGTCCATCCCACGGGTGGTGTCGACCTTGTCGTAGTCGATCTCCGGGAAGATCAGCTGCTCGGTGACACCGAAGGTGTAGTTGCCGTTGCCATCGAACGACCTCGGGTTCAGGCCCCGGAAGTCGCGGATGCGGGGGATCGCCAGGCTCACGAGCCGGTCGAAGAACTCCCACATGCGGTCGCCCCGCAGAGTGACCTTGGCGCCGATGGCGTTGCCCTCGCGGAGCTTGAACGTGGCGATCGACTTCTTGGCCCGGGTCACGGCCGGCTTCTGGCCGGTGATCACGGTGAGGTCGGCCACGGCACCGTCGAGCAGCGAGGGCTGGCCGACGGCGTCACCGACGCCCATGTTCACCACGATCTTGGAGAGCCGGGGCACCTCCATGATGTTGCCGAGGGACAAGGTGTCCTTCAGCTGCACCCGGAGGGTGTCGTCGTACTTGGTCTTGAGACGCGGCGGCGTCTTGGTGGTGGTTGCGGTGTCGCTCATCAGATCTCCGCCCCCGTCCGGCGGCACACGCGGATCTTGGTGCCGTCCTCGAGGATCCTGTAGCCGACCTTGGTGGGCTTGCCGTCGCTCGGGCTGAGCAGGGCGACGTTGGGCACCGGGATCGGCATGTCCTTGTCGATGATCCCGCCCTGGCTGGTGGCGGTGCGGGCCTTCTGGTGCTTCTTGGCCACGTTGACGCCGTCGACGATGACCTTGTTGTCCTGGGGGAGGACCCGCATGATCACGCCCTCCTTGCCCCGGTCCTTGCCGGTCAGGACGCGCACGCGGTCGCCCTTCTTGAGCTTGATGGTGGTGTTGGTCATCAGAGGACCTCGGGGGCGAGTGAGACGATGCGCATGAAGCGCTTGTCGCGCAGCTCGCGGCCGACCGGTCCGAAGATGCGGGTGCCACGGGGCTGCAGCTGCTCGTTGATGAGGACGGCCGCGTTCTCGTCGAAGCGGATGTAGGAGCCGTCGGGACGACGCTTCTCCTTCTTCACCCGGACCACGACGCACCGCACGACGTCGCCCTTGCGGACGGCGGCGCCGGGGATGGCGTCCTTCACGGTGGCGACGAAGATGTCACCGATGGAGGCGTAGCGGCGCTTGGAGCCGCCGAGCACCTTGATGCACAGCACCTCCTTGGCGCCGGAGTTGTCCGCGACTCGAAGTCGCGACTCTTGCTGGATCATCGGGCCCGCTCCACGACTTCCACGACCCGCCAGCGCTTGAGCTTCGACAGCGGGCGGGTCTCCTGGACCCGGACGCGGTCGCCGACCTTCAGGTCGTTGCCCTCGTCGTGGGTGTAGAGCTTGGTGGACTGCTGCACCGTCTTGCCGTAGAGCCGGTGGGGCTTGCGGGAGGTGACGGTGACGATGGCGGTCTTGTCCATGGCGTTGGACGTGACGATGCCCTCGCGGACCTTGCGCCGGTTCTCCCGGGGCTCGGTGGTCTCGGTGGTCTCGGGGCTCATGAGACGGTCTCCTGGGCTTCGGCTTCGGCGATCTCGCGGCGCCGCTGCTCGGTGAGGATGCGGGCGACCTGGCGGCGGGCCTCGCGGACGGCCCCGCCGTTCTCCAGCTGGCCGGTGGCCCGGCGGAAGCGGAGGTTGAACAGCTCCTCGCGGGTCTCGGCCAGGCGCACGTCGAGACCGTGGTCGTCGAGGTCGTTGATGTCGGACTTGGCCATCAGAGCGCCTCCCCGGTCATGACATCGGCCGTGTGGACGCAGGCGCTCAGATGGCCAATGGCGGCTTCGCCGCCGTAGATCGGGCTGTGCTTGCTGGTTCGCTCGCTGCGCTCGCTCATCAGAACTCGACCTCCCGGGTCTCGAACTTGGCCTTGATGGGCAGCTTCTGGATGGCCCGGTCGATGGCCTCGCGGGCGACGATCGGGTCGGAGT
>DASVEC010000568.1:0-11146 GCA_036380755.1 Iamia sp.
GAGGGCGCCTCGGCGATCTTCGACCTCGTCGGCAACGACGCCACCTTGGCCCTGGCCGCGTCGCTGGCGTCGCAACGGGGCCGCCTGACCCTCGTCGGCACCGCCCTCGGCTCGTTCCAGTTCAACCTGCTCTCGCTGCCGTGGGAGTGCCGTCTGCACACGACCTACGCCGGCGAGCCTCGCGAGCTGGAGGAGGTCGTGGCCCTGGCCGAGGCCGGTCGCATCACGGTCCACGCCACGCAAATCCCGCTGGAGGACGCCCCCGAGGCCATCGCCGCCCTCGACCGCGGCGACCACGGCGTGGGCCGCACCATCGCCATCCCGTGAACCGCCTCCCGCTCGATCTGGCGGTGGCCCAGCCGGCGGTCACCGCAGGGGACCTCGAGGTGACCGTCGCCGCCCACGTCGCCGCCGTGCGGGCGGCCGTCGCCCGCGTCGTCGCCTTCCCGGAGATGTCGCTGACGGGCTACGCCATCGACGCCCCGTCGATCGCCCTCGACGACCCGGCCCTCGACCCGCTCGTCGCCGTCTGCGCCTCGGCCGGGACGCTCGCCCTCGTGGGGGCCCCGATCACCGACCACGACGGGAACGACCACATCGCCGTGCTGGCGGTCGACGGCGACGGCGTGACGGTGGCGTACCGCAAGGTCTGGGTCGACGAGTCCGAGGCCGGCCGCTTCGCCCCCGGGTCCGGCCCGGCGGTGGTCGAGGTCGACGGCTGGCGCCTGGGCCTGGCCGTGTGCCGCGACACCCGCTTCGCCGAGCACGACGCCGCAACCGCGGCGATGGGGATCGACGTCTACCTCGCCGGCGCCGTCCACCACGCCGCGGGCGGCGACGTCACCGCCGAGCGGGCCCGCCGGGTCGCGCTCGACCGGGGCGTGTGGGCGGCGACGGCCAGCTTCGCCGGGCCCACCGGCGGCGGCTTCGACACGACGGCCGGGGGCTCGGGCATCTGGGCCCCCGACGGCGAGCCCGTCGCCCGCGCCGGCCCCGACCCCGACGAGATCGCGAAGGCCAGCCTGCGTCCCTGACCCCACCGGCGAACTCGGGGGAGTAGACGCCCAGATCTGGGCGCTTACTCCCCCGAGTTCGAGGACGGTGGGCCGGTACCGTCAGACGGATGCCGCCGCCGCCGCCCCCGGACTCGCTGATCGAGCGGCTGCGATCGACCTTCCCCCGGCCCGGGCGGGTGACGTGGATCGGCCTGCGCCCGGACCGCGATGCACCGGTCGCCGTGGTCGACGCCGTCGGGGCCGAGGTCGGCGCCGGCCTCGTCGGCGATCGCTGGACCCCGAGTCGGGGCGGACAGGGCACCCGCCAGGTCACCATCCTCCAGGCCGAGCACCTGCCGGTGATCGCCGCTCTCTCCGGGCTCGACACCGTCGACCCCGCCGCGCTGCGACGCAACCTCGTCGTCGAGGGCATCAACCTCACCGCCCTCCAGGGCCGGCCCATCGAGGTGGGCGGGGCCGTCCTGGAGATCACGGGGCCGTGCTCGCCCTGCTCGAAGATGGAGGTCGCCCTCGGCCCCGGCGGCTACAACGCCCTGCGGGGCCACGGCGGCTGGAACGCCCGCGTCCTGCGCACCGGCACCCTCGCCGTCGGCGACGAGGTGCGGCCGGGGTGGTGACTGTGGTGGTCTGTCGGCCATGGCCCGCAACGTGCTCGGCACCGATCTCCAGGACTGCAGCCGCGATCCCCTGACCGGCTTCTACCGCGACGGCTGCTGCAACACGGGCGGCGACGACGTCGGCGTCCACACCGTGTGCGCCCGGGTCACGGCCGAGTTCCTCGAGTTCTCGGCGTCGGTCGGCAACGACCTGTCGACGCCGATGCCGCAGCACGGCTTCGCCGGTCTGAAGCCCGGCGACCAGTGGTGCCTCTGCGCGCCCCGCTGGCAGGAGGCGCTGGAGGCCGGCGCCGCCCCGGACGTGGTCCTGGAGGCGACGCACGTGGCCACCCTCGAGTGGGTCGACCTCGCCGATCTGAGGACCCACGCGGTGCCGGGCCACGGCTGAGGACCTGGGTCAGCGCCGGAGGATGAGGTGCGAGTCGCCGAACTCGTGCCAGAGGTATCCATCGGCGATGGCGGCGGCGTAGGACCGCTCGAGGAGCGCCCGCCCGGCGATGGCCTCCAGCATCAGCAGGTGCGACGCCTCGGCCTCGTGCCAGCCGGTCACCATGCCGTCGACGACGGCGACGCCCCGCTCGGGCGTGATGACGAGGTCGGTCCAGCCGTCGAAGGGCCGGACCGTCCCGTCCGGGCCGGCGGCCGACTCGAGGGCCCGCACCACGGTGGTCCCGACGGCGACGACCCGCCCGCCGGCGGCCCGGGTCGCGGTCGCCAGCCGGGCCGTCGCCGCTGGCACGATCGCCCGCTCGGGGTACGGCAGCTCGTCGGCCTCGAGCGAGGCCACCCCCGTGTGGAGGACGAGCGGGGCCACGGCCACGCCCGTGGCCACGAGCCGGGTGATCACATCGGTGCTGATGGGCCGGCCGGCGCTCGGCATCTCGGCCGACCCGGCTTCGGTCGCGTACACGGCCTGGTAGGCCTTGATCGGCCACGACCGCTCGACGTAGGAGTAGCGGATGGGACGACCGTTGGCCGCGATCCAGTCCCGCTCGGCGCCGGGGGTCACGAGCGTGGCGACCCACAGCCGGCCGGCGTCCCCGTAGGGCTCGTCCAGCCGCAGGGCGCCGCCGGCCGCGAGGGTGATCGTGGGTCCTGGCGGCGCGCCGGTCCACCGCTCGGACGTTCCGGCCACGGGGCGGCGGGGCTCGACGACCCAGCGGCCGTCGTCGAGACGGGTCGACAGGTGGACGACCAGGGCGTCCTCGCTCGGCCAGTCGCGCCCGTCGAGGGCGGCCGGGAGGGTGCCGGAGGTGTTGACCACGACGAGGTCGCCGGGGTCGAGGAAGCTGGGCAGCTGGTCGAACGTGGCGTGGACGACGTCGTCCTCGCCCTGGCGGGCGACCATCAGCCGGACGCCGTCGCGGGCGAGGCCCCGGGCCTCGGGTGGCTCGTGCGCCTCCAGCTCGGGCGGGAGGTGGAAGGCCAGCCGCTCCGGCGGGGCCGCGACCTCCGACGGCGACAAGACGTCCACGGTCCTCATGACACCGCTCCCACCAGGTCGGCGGCCCGGTAGCGGCCCGAGGGTGGGCGCTGCTCGGCCAGGTGCCGGACGACCGGGGCGACGGTCTCGGGTTCGGGCCGGTCGGAGATGTCCTCGCCGGGGAAGGCGTCCTGGTGCATGCGGGTGCGCATGTCGCCGGGGTCGAACCGGTAGACGGCGAGGGCCGGCTCCTCGGCCCCGAGGACGTGGGCGACCTGCTCGAAGGCGGCCTTGGAGGCGCCGTAGGCGCCCCAGCCCTCGTAGCCCTCGACGGCGGCATCGGAGGTCACGGCGACGACGACGCCCCCGGCGGCCCGCAGGGCCGGGAGGGCCTCTTGCACCAGGCCGACCTGGGCCACGACGTTGGTGCGCAGGGTGCGCTCCAGGTCGGGGAGGCGGACCTCGGCCAGGCGGGGGAGGGGGCTGGGACCGAGCGTGCCGGCGCTGGCGACCAGCAGGTCGACGCGGTCACCGGCGGCGGCGACGAGCGCCCGGCGGTGGGCGGGGTCGGCCACGTCGCCGACGACGGCGGTGATGTCGGCGCCGCGGGCCGTCAGCTCGGCGGTCAGGGCGTCGAGGTCGGCGGCGGTGCGGGCATCGACGACGACCGCCCAGCCGGCGGCGGCCAGGTCGTGGGTCACGGCCCGCCCCAGGCCGGCGGTGGCGCCGGTGACGATGGCGGTGCGTGCGGTCATGGGATCTCTCCTGGGTTCGGGTGCGGGCCCAGGATGCAACTTCAAGCTTCCTTGAGGTCAACGTCTTCGTGACCGATGACCGCGAGCGAGCCGGAACTCGTGCGAGCATCACGCCATGACACAGCAGCAGGTCGTTCCGCAGTTCCGGACACCGGAGGGGCAGGCCGCGGGGACCTATGCCAACGGGGTGGGGGTGTGGAGCACCCCGAGCGACTTCACGCTCGACTTCTTCGTCAGCCTCCCGCCGGAGGCCGGGCAGCACCCCGACACGGGCGAGGACATCGTCCTGGCCCCCCAGCAGGTCGTCGCCCGCATCAAGATCCCGCCGCCCCTGGTGTTCCAGCTCATGCGCAACCTGAGCGGGGCGCTGGAGACCCACGAGCAGGAGCACGGGCCCATCCCCGACTTCCAGAGCGGGGTCGACCCCGACCCACCCGGTCCCCCGCCGGAGTAGGACGGCGCCTCAGAGCAGGTCGTCGGGAGACTCGGCCGGCGGGGCGGTGATCGTCCACCGGCCCCGGTCCTTCTCCAACCGCCACCAGCGCCCGTCGTGGCCGAGACGGAGCTGTCGGGGCCCGATCGTGATGCGATCGTCGGTCACGGTGACCGGCCGCCCCGAGCCCACGACCTCGACCACCAGGCGCCGGGCCTCGGCCATGGTGGCCACCGGCGGCCGCCAGGGACGCTGGTCGAGGAGGGCCAGGGCCGCGGTGCCCCCGTGCTCCCACGCCTCGGCCCAGCGGGTGAGGTCGGCGCTCCGGACCCGGGCGGCGCGTGCGAGCGCCGTGAACCGGGGCACGTCGTCGAGCAGCTCGGCCGCCCGCCGGGCCAGGTCGGCATCGGGCTCGAGGTCGAGGCCGCTGGTGCCGGACCCGTGCAGCTGGAGCCAGGCCCGGTGGGCGGCGTCGGCGGCCAGGGCGTCGAGCCCGGCGGCCGTGAACGGCGCTCCCGGCGGCGGGTCGGTGGGCCACGGCGCCGGTGGGCTCGGCGTCGGCGGCACCGGGGCGGCGGCCGGCGGCGCGGCCGGTGGCGCATCCCGGGCTCGGGACCACACGGCGCGGGCCACCTCGCCCGGGTCGTCGGGCCAGACCGTCGGGTCCGAGACGTCGCCCGGTGCTGCCTCGCCGGTGCCCCGCCGCTGGGCCCGGACGGCGGCGAGGAGGTCGTCGCGCTCGCGGCCCCGCAGCAGGAAGAGGGCGAAGGGATCGTCGTCGAGCACGTCGGCGACGAGGTAGGCGACGGCGGCGGCGTGCTTGCACGGGTCGGCCCAGTCCGGGCACGAGCAGCGCGGCCGGAGCTCGCCCGGGCCGGGGAGGAGGTCGGCTCCGGCGGCGGCGCAGTCGGCGATCACGGCGGGGTCGATCTCGCCGTCGAGCAGGGCGGCGGCGTGGGCGGCCCGACCGGCGATGGCGGCGACGGCGGCGTCCCACTCGTCGTCGGTGAAGCGGCGGATGCCGACCGCCACCCGGTACGGCGCCAGCCGGTTGCCCTGGACGAAGGCGGTGATCTCGCCGGGGTGGACGGTCAGGCCGCGCACCCGGTCGTGGCGGGCGTAGGTGCGGCCGCGGGGCAGGCGGTTGGGCTCGAGGCGGGCCCGGGTCTCGAGCGCCCGGGTCCAGGCCTGACCCCACCAGCTGTGGCCGAAGCGCCTCGCCACCGTGGTCAGGCCTCGGGGTCGGACAGGTCGACCAGGGCTCGCAGGGCGTCGTCGTCGAGCTCGGAGACCCATCCCTCGCCCGCGGTGACCACGGCATCGGCCAGCGATCGCTTGGACGCCAGCAGGTCGGCGATGCGGTCCTCGACGGTGCCCTCGCAGACCATGCGGTGGACCTGCACGGGCCGATCCTGGCCGATCCGCCACGCCCGGTCGCTGGCCTGGTCCTCGACCGCCGGGTTCCACCAGCGATCGAAGTGGACGACGTGGGTCGCCCGGGTGAGCGTCAGCCCGGTGCCGCCGGCCTTCACCGAGATCACCAGGACGTCGAGATCGCCGGCCTGGAAGGAATCGACCATGTCCTGGCGGCGGCCGACCGTCACGCCGCCGTGGAGGAAGGCGACCCGATGGCCCTGCGTCGCCAGGTGCTGCTCGAGCAGCCGCCCCATGGCCACGTACTGGGTGAACACCAGGGCGGCGTCGCCCTCGTCGACCACGGTGGCGAGGATCTCGGTGGCGGCATCGAGCTTGCCCGACCGCCCGGGGAGGGGCCCGGGCTGGCCGAGGTAGTGGGCGGGGTGGCTGCAGATCTGCTTGAGCCCGGTGAGGAGCTTGAGCACCAACCCCCGTCGCTCCATGCCCGTGGCCTCGGCCACCTCGGCCATGGTGGCGCTCACCGTCGCCCGGTAGAGGGTCGCCTGCTCGACCGTGAGCCCGACGATCTCGTCCGTCTCGGTCTTGGGCGGGAGGTCGGGAACGATGTCGGGGTCGGACTTCTTGCGGCGCAGGAGGAAGGGACGCACCAGCCGGGCGAGCGCATCGGTGGCGGCCGGATCCTGGCGCCGCTCGATGGGGCCGGCGACGTCGCGCCGGAACCGTTCGAGCGGCCCGAGCAACCCCGGGGTGGTCCAGTCGAGGAGGGCCCAGAGGTCGACGAGGCGGTTCTCGACGGGGGTGCCGGTGAGGGCGAAGCGGGCCCCGGACGGGATGCGGCGCAGCGCCCGGGCCGTGCGCGACAGCGGGTTCTTCACGGCCTGGGCCTCGTCGGCGGCCACCAGGCCCCAGGTGACCGCGCCCAGGGCCTCGGCCTCGCGCCGGACCACGCCGTAGGTGGTGAGCACGATGCCGTCGGCGGGCAGGTCGGCGAGCGAGCGTGCCGCGCCGTGGTAGCGCCGCACCGGCACGCCGGGGACGAAGCGGGCGGCCTCGCGGGCCCACGTGCCCAGAACCGAGACGGGGCAGACCACGAGGGTGGGCCGCGCCGGTCCGGTCTCCCGCCGATGGAGGTGGAGGGCCAGCAGCTGGAGGGTCTTGCCCAGGCCCATGTCGTCGGCCAGCACGCCGCCCAGCCCGAGCTCGGCCATCTCGGCCAGCCAGGCGACACCGCTGGCCTGGTAGGGCCGGAGCTCGGCGTGGAGCCCGGTCGGGAGGTCGAGCGGTGGCCGGTCGCCCATGCCCCGGAGTCGCTCGGCCAGCGTGGCCAGGCCGCCCTCGACGGTGGCCTCGACCACCTCGCCATCGACGACGAGCGGGGCGCCCAGGGCGGCGGCCAGGGCGGCGCCGGCGGGGATCCGGGGACGCTCCCGGATGCGGGCCAGGCGCTCGGGGTCGGCCCGCACCCAGCGGCCCCGCAGGCGGACCACCCCCTCCTTGGCCTCGACCAGCTGGTCGAGCTCGGTCGCGGTGAGCTCCTCGCCCCCGACGACCGCCCGCCACCGGAGGTCGCACAGCGAGGCGAAGGTCAGCCCGCCCTCGCGGTCGGCACCCACGGCCTCGGTGCTGACCGTCGGGCTGAGGTCGACCGTGGCCAGCACGTCGCGGGGCCAGAGCACCTCGACCCCGGCGCCGGCGAGCATGTCCGCCGCCGGGCCCAGCAGGTCGGCGACCTCGCCGCCGTCGAGGGCGATGCGGTCGGGCCGGGGCTGGTCGAGCAGGCGGGCCAGCGGGGGCCAGCAGCGGCTGCCCCGCCGCAGGGCGAGCAGGACGGCCGTCTCGGCGTCGTCGCCCACGCGCCGGGCGACGGCGTCGGGGGCGACCCAGAGGTCGGCGGCGTCGAGGACGAGGCTGGGGTCGACCAGGCTGGCGACCTGGAGCACGCCGACGAACCCGGGCTCGTCGTCGGGCTCGTCGGTCTCGTCGTCGACCGGATCCGGGGCCGGTGCCTCCTCCAGGCGGAGCGAGACGGCCACGTCGGTGGTGGCGCCCCGGCTGGCGCCCCGCAGCCAGTCGAGGACGGTGCGCACGTCGGACGGCGTGGTGGCGGCGAAGGCGCGGTGCCCGGCGGCAGTGGCGGCGGCCGGGGTGCGCACGTAGGCGTCGGCCACGGCGTCGCCGAAGCGGTCGAGCAGCCACTGGGCCGACGAGACGCGGACGGGGCGCTCGCCCTCGTGGACCTGGGCGTGGGCCGCGGGCGGCAGGGAGGCCGCGGCGAGGAAGCGGCGGGCGGCGTCGGCCGGGTCGAGCGGGCCGAGGCGCCAGGAGTCGTGGCCGTCGGGGTCGGCGGCGGGGACCACCCGGCCCCGCGCGACCAGCCCGAGGGCGTCGCGGGTGGCGTCGGCCCAGGCGTGGACCGACGGTCCGCACGGCGCCGAGGCGGGCAGGTCGGCCAGCACGTCGATGGCCTCGTCGACCGGGATCCAGGCGACCGGGACCTGCCGCCGCCGGATGCCCGCGCCCGCCGGCACCGCGACCTCGAGGGTGTCGGCCGTCGCCTCGGGGGCGCGGGGCCCGTCGGGGCGCCACACCGCCAGCCGGCCGGTGCGCGCCGGGCGGGCGGGGACGAAGACGGCTTCGACGCCGGGCTCGAGGAGGGCGGACGGGGACATCACGTCAACCCTACGAACCCCCTGTGACAACCCACCTCGACAACCCGCCCCCGGGGGGCGGGGTTCAGGCGTCGAGGGCGTTCAGGGCGTCGTAGGCGGCGAAGACGACGGCGGCGCCGCGGAGGTCGCCGGCCATGCCGCTGCTCATCTTGTTCATCACGTAGGTGACGGTCATCCTGCGGTCGAGGTCGGTGAGGGCGAGGGACCCGCCGTAGCCACCCCAGAAGAAGGATCGGGGGCTCTGGCTCAGCGGGATCGAGTCGTTCATCAGGCCGAAGCCCATCCCGAAGCGCACCTTCAGCCCCAGCACCAGATCCTCGGTGTGGCACTGCTCCTCCAGGATCCGCTCGACGCCGGCCTCGGAGAGCAGCCGCACCCCGTCCACCTCGCCGCCGCAGGCCAGCGCCGAGTGGATCCGGCCGACCGAGCGGGCGTTGCCGGTGCCGCCGGCGGCGGGGATCTCGGCGCCGCGCCACTCGCGCGTGCGGGGCTCGGTAGCGTCGATCGGGCAGCTGAGGAGGGTGCGGACGGCGATCGAGCCGGGGACGGCGACGGCGGCCAGGGCCTCCAGCCCGGCGGGCGGCGGCGGCACCATGTCGGCGACCCGACCGTCCTCCGACGCCGGCAGGCCGATGTGGAAGTCGGCCCCCAGGGGCTCGGCGACCTCCTCCCGGAAGAACGTGCCGAGCGACCGGCCCGTGACCCGGCGCACGATCTCGCCCTGGAGGTAGCCCTGGGTGAGGGCGTGGTAGCCCGACTGCGTCCCCGGCTCCCACCACGGCTCCTGGCCGGCCAGGCCGGAGCACACGGCGTCCCAGTCGTAGAGGTCGGTGGGGGCGATCGAGGGCTCGAAGCCGGCGACGCCCGAGGCGTGGCTCATCACGTGCGAGACGAGCACGTTCCCCTTGCCGTTGGCGGCGAACTCGGGCCAGTACGTGGCCACTGGCGCGTGGAGGTCGACCTCGCCCCGGTCGGCCAGCATCAGCAGGCACAGGGCCGCCATCGTCTTGGTGGTCGACCAGACGTTGACGATCGTGTCCCGCTCCCACGGGGCGCCGTCGTCGGTGGCCACGCCGGCCCAGATGTCGACCACGGGCTCGCCGTCGATGGTGACGTACGCGCAGGCGCCCCGCTCCTCGCCCCGGGCGAAGGCGTCGGCGAAGACGGCCTGCACGGGCGCGAAGCGATCGTCGCAGTGGCCCTGGACGTCGGTCATGGTCAGCCTCCTGGTGCGCCCTCCCGGCGGGCCGGCACCCTAGCCAGGGGCCACTACCCGAAGGCGACCAGCTCGCCGTCGCCGGTCACGGCGAAGAGCCGATCCCCGCCCACGGTGGCGTGGAGGACGTCGCCGCCGGTATCGACCGTCCAGCGCTCCTCGATGCCGTCGTCGATGGCGTACGACGTGACCTCGGAGTCGCCGCCCGAGCAGGCGAGGATCGTCCCGGACGAGACGAAGCCGCCGCACGCGTCGTCGATGGCGAGCGGCGTCGTCCCACGCTCCTCGCCGTCGGAGGCCCGGATCAGCGTGGCGTCCTCGTCCTCGAACCCGGAGGTGATGACGAGGTCGTCGTCGAGGGGCGCGGCGAAGACGTCCTCCTCGTCCCAGGTCGGCTCGCCCCCGCGGCGCGGGAAGATGGCGGCGCGGGACGACTGCTCCTCGTCGCGGAAGGACAGCTGCGAGACGAGGAGGTGATCACCGAACGGGATGGCTTGGGTGAAGTCGCCGTCGCCGCCGACGTCGATGGGCTCGGCGGTGTCGCCCGTGCGCAGCTCGACCAGGACGAGCTCGTCGATCTCGGTCGCCACGGCCAGCACGCCGTCGGCGCAGAGCCCCGGGTAGCCCCGGATCGTCCAGACCTCCTCGCCGGTGTCGGGATGGCGCGCGCTGACCTCGACGTCCTGCGGTTCGCTGTCCTCGCCCGCGGCCTCCTCGTCGGACACGACGAGCACGACCTCGCCGCAGTCGAGGGCATCGACCCCCTCCTCCGACCACAGCTCCTCCCCGGTGTCGAGGTCGACCACCACCGAGGGGCCGGGCTCGTCGTCCGGGTCGGTCGCCGCGAGCACGAGGCGCTCGTCGGGCACGGTCGGGGTCAGCTGGCCGAAGATCAGGCCGCTGGCCACGTCGCTGACCTCGCCGTCGGCCGTCCACACCTCCTCGCCGGTCCTCGCCTCGATCAGGCGGGTGGTGCCGCCGTCGCCGGTGCCCTCGGACACGAGGACGCGTCCCCCGTGCAGCAGCCGCACCGGCTCGTCGAACCCGCTGGTGGCGAGCTCGGTGCTCCACAGCTCCTCGCCGTCGTCGGCGTCGAAGGCCCGGAGCTCGGTGCCCGGCTCGTCGCCGTCCTCGTCGCCGTACGGCAGCTGCCGGACGACGTAGACCACGTCGCCGTCGCTGTGCAGCACCACCTCGGGCTGGTCGTCGTCGAGGCCGAGGTCGGTGGCCCACTCCCGCTCGGGCTCGGAGACAGGGCCGGCCCCGAACCCGTCGTCGGCACCGGACCGGGTCAGGGCCACGACGGCGGCCGCGGCCACGAGGACCAGCACCGCGCCCGCCGCGACGAGGGTGACGACGGGACCGGCCCGCCGCCGGGGTGGGCCGGCCGGCGGAGGAGGTCCCACCGGCGGCGGACCGCCGTACCCACCACCGCCGTCGGGGTCCCCGCCGTAGGGATCGAGGCCCGCGCCGTACGGATCGGGATCCCCGCCGTAGGGATCGAGGTGCGGGGTGCTCATCGCCCCATCATGCAGAGACGATCGATCCGGAGGCGACCTACCCTGGCCCCTCCCCGACCTTCGGAGGCTGCGATGGCCCTCGCCCGCGACGCCGGTCGCACCGACCTGCCCCTGCTCGAC
>DASVEC010000569.1:0-6010 GCA_036380755.1 Iamia sp.
CGCTCACGTCGGGCACCGTGCACATCGGCGACACCGAGATCACGAAACTCGACGACCGCCGGCTGACGCGCCTGCGGCGCGACCGGATCGGGTTCGTCTTCCAGTCGTTCAACCTCGTGCCCACGCTGACGGCCGAAGAGAACATGACCCTCCCGGCGACGCTCGCCGGCCGCAAGGTCGACCCGGCCTGGATGGCCGAGGTCGTCGGGACCGTCGGTCTGGCCGACCGGCTCAGCCACAAGCCCTCCGAGCTCTCCGGCGGCCAGCAGCAGCGCGTGGCCGTGGCCCGGGCCCTCATCAGCCGGCCCGAGGTCACCTTTGCCGACGAGCCCACCGGCAACCTCGACTCCCGCTCCGGCGCCGAGGTGCTCGGCTTCCTGCGCCGGGCCGTCGACACCATGGGCCAGACCGTCGTCATGGTCACCCACGACCCCACCGCGGCGGCCTACGCCGACCGCGTCCTCTTCCTCGCCGACGGCCGCCTCGTCGACGAGATGACCGCCCCGACCGCCGCCTCCGTGCTCGACCGCATGAAGCGCTTCGGCGACTGAGCCCCGGCTCCGCCCCGAACCTCCGCCCCAACCCGAGGACTCATCATGTTGCGCATCTCCCTCCGCACGCTCCGGGCTCACGCCCGCCGCTTCACCTCCACCATCATCGCCGTCGCCCTGGGCGTGGCCTTCCTGTCCGGCGTCCTCGTCATGGTCGCCACCTTCCAGCGCTCGTTCGACGACATGTTCGCCACGGGCACCGCCGGCACGGCCGCCGAGGTCCGGTCCGACACCTCGGTCGACCTCGGCTTCGGCGATGCCGCCCGGGGCGAGATCGACGAGTCGCTGGCGTCCACCATCGAGGGCGTCGACGGCGTCGCCGCCGTCCAGCCCGTCCGCACCGGCACCGCCCAGATCGTCGGGGCCGACGGCGAGATCATCGGCGGCGGCGGTCCACCCCAGTTCGGCTCGGAGTGGATCACCGTCGACGACCTCAACCCGTGGAACCTCACCGAGGGGCGGGCGCCCGAGGCCCCCGAGGAGGTCGTCATCGACCGGGCCTCGGCCCGCCAGGGCGACCTCGAGGTCGGCGACACGACCCAGCTGTTCACGCCCGAGCCGCTCGACGTGACCATCGTGGGCATCGCCAAGTACGGCACGGCCGACTCCCCCGGCCCGCTGACCCAGGCCATGTTCAACGAGGAGGGCGCCATCGAGCACCTGGGCGGGACACCCGGGAAGGTCGACAGCTTCCTGGTGGCGGCGGACGACGGCGTCAGCCAGGAGACCGTCACCGCGGCCCTCTCCGACGCCCTCCCCGACGGCGTCGAGGCCATCACCGGCGACGAGCTGACGGAGGAGTCCCAGCAGATCGGCCGTGACTTCATCAGCGTGATGCGGCCGGCCCTGCTGGCCTTCGCCCTGATCGCCCTGCTGGTCGGGACGTTCAGCATCTACAACACCTTCGCCATCGTGGTCGCCCAGCGGACCCGGGACGCCGCCCTCATGCGGGCCATCGGCGCCTCTCGCCGCCAGGTCATCACCTCGACGCTGCTGGAGGCCGGCATCGTCGGCCTGGTGGGCGGGCTCATCGGCCTGGCCGCCGGCATCGGGCTGGCCGCCGGTCTCGGTGCCGTCCTGGCCGGCTTCACCGGGCTGAGCTCGTCGGCCCTCGTGATCAGCGCCAGCACCGTGGCCGTGGCCCTCGGCGTCGGCATCGGCGTCACCGTGGTCGCCGCCGTGCTGCCCGCCCGCCGGGCCTCCAAGGTGGCGCCGGTCGCCGCCCTCCGCGAGGTCGCCGTCGACGGTGGCAAGGTCGGGCGGGTCCGTCCCGTCGTCGGCCTCGCCACCCTGGCCCTCGGTCTGGGGCTCGGCCTCAACGCCGCCCTCGGCAGCGGTGGCGCCACCATGGCCGGTGCCGGCGCCGCCCTGCTGCTGCTCGCCGCCATCGTCCTGGCGCCCTCCGTGGCCGGCCCGGTGGTGCGGGTCATCGGCGCCCCGATCTCCCGCATCAAGGGCGTCTCCGGCCTGATGGCCCGGCGCAACGCCGTCCGCAACCCCCGGCGCACCGGCAGCACCGCCACCGCCCTGGTGATCGGCGTCGCCGTCGTCGCCCTCTTCACGGTCGTCGGCGCCTCGATCTCGGCCTCGCTCGACGAGATCATCGACCGCCAGATCGCCGGTGACGTGGTGGTCCAGGGGCCCGACGTCGACGGCTTCGTCGGCCTGGCCCCCAGCTTCCAGGAGAAGCTGCGGGACCTGCCCGAGACCGAGGCGGCCGCCGGTGTGGGCGGCATGCCCGGCACCGTCAACGGTGAGGACGAGTACCTCGGCTTCACCAATGCCGCCTCCATCGACCAGGTGATCGACCTCGAGGTCAGCGAGGGCGACGCGGCCAGCTTCGGCACCGGCCAGATCGCCGTCTCCGAGGACTACGCCGAGGACAACGGCCTGGCGATGGGCGACACCGTGCCCGTCACCTACATCGACGGCGCCGAGGAGGACCTCGAGGTCGGGCTCATCTACGGCACCACCACCCTGGCCGGTCCCTTCTTCGTCGACGAGACGACCGTGGCGCCCCACGCCCCGCAGGTCGGTCCCAACGTGATGATCCTCAAGGCCGCCGCCGGAGTGACCGCCGAGCAGCTCGACGAGGCCGCCCAGGCCGCCGCCGAGGAGTGGCCCGGGGCCACCATCGAGACCCGGGAGGAGTTCGCCGAGACCCAGGGCCGCAGCGTCGACCAGATGCTGATGCTGATCTACGTGCTGCTCGCCCTGTCGATCGGGATCGCCCTCATGGGCATCGCCAACACCATCTCCCTCTCGACGCTGGAGCGGAAGCACGAGCTCGGCCTCCTCCGGGCCGTGGGCCAGACCCGCCGCCAGGTGCGGTCGATGGTCCGCTGGGAGGCCGTGATGGTCTCCACGCTCGGGACGCTGGCCGGCCTGGCCGTCGGTGTCGGGGGCGGGGCCATGGTGATCCGGGCCGCCGGCGAGGACTTCAACACGGTGGCCATCCCGGTCACCACCCTCATCGTGGTGGTCCTGATCGGGGCCGCCGCCGGCGTCCTCGCCTCGGCCCGCCCCGCCGCCCGGGCCGCCAAGACCGACGTGCTCACCGCCATCGCCAGCGTGTAGCTCGTCCGGTGCCGGCCTGCGCCACTCGCAGGCTCGCCGGCGTCTCGCCCCTCCCCGCCGGTGCCTTCCATCCTGGCGGGGAGGGGAAGCCCTCCGCCCCGGTCGCGTCCTCCTCGGGTGTGCGACCGGGGCGGACCCGCGCGAGCGCAACGGGCCGCACTCCGCCCCAGTCGGGACGGCGTGAGCGGAGCGACCGCCTTCAGGGCGGCGGGTGGGGTCGGCGGACGTGGACCCGCGTACCCGCCCTGGGCGTTTCATGGCATCTCATGCCTAGAGGTGCACCCTCGGTGGTACCGTCGGACCGTGGACCCGCACCACCTCCCCGACGCCGATGCCGCCGCCCTGCGCCAGCGGGTCAAGCACCTCCGCCACATGGCCGCGGTCCGGGACCTCGTCGCCGAGTACGAGGCCGAGCACGGCGCCTTCACCGAGGAGGAGCGGGCGGACATGCGCCGAAGGTTCGCCGAGAGCGACGCCCGCCTGGCGGCAAGGCGGGCGGTCGCGGTCGAGGCCCGGCACACCAAGGCCGGCTGATGCTCCTCCTCGACAGCGAAGCCCTGTCGGCCCTGGCCCACGGCCCTGCGACCCGGCGTCGCGAGGTCGTCAACGCCCTGGAGACCGCCCGGGAGCACGAGGAGGACATCGGCACGAGCGCTGCCGTCCTCGCCGAGATCGTGCGGGGCCATCCCCGCGACGCCGGAGTCTTCGCCGCTTTTCGTCGGGAGGCCGTCGAGATCGCGCCGGTCAGCCTGACCCTCGGAGCCACAGCCGGTCGTCTCCTCGGAGCGGTGGGCGCCGGGTCCGAGATGGCGGTCGACGCCTTCCTCGTGGCGACCGGGGATGCCCGGCGACCGGCCCGGATCCTGACGACGGACATCGGCGACCTGTCCGCTCTCGCCGCTCACGCCCGCGATGTCGACGTGATGGTCCTGCTGTGAACGACGACGAGGTGATGGGGGTGGCGCTGGAGGAGGCGCGGGCGGCGGGGGCGGCGGGTGAGGTCCCGGTAGGGGCGGTGGTCCTGGTCGACGGGGCGATCGTGGCCCGGCGGGGCAACGAGCGGGAGCGGTCGGGCGACCCCACGGCCCACGCCGAGGTCCTGGCCCTGCGGGACGCAGCGGTGGCCGTCGGCGATCGCCGGCTGCGGGAGGCCACGCTCGTGGTGACGCTCGAGCCCTGTCCGATGTGTGCCGGGGCGGCGTGGGCGGCCCAGGTCGGACGGATCGTGTTCGGCGCCGACGACCCCCGGGCCGGGGCCACCGGGTCGCTCTACAACATCGCCGTCGACGTGCGCCTCAACCACACCTCGGACGTCACCGCCGGCGTGCGCGCCGACGAGTGCGCCGCCGAGCTGGTCGCCTTCTTCGCCCCCCGCCGCTGAGCGACGCGACTCGTCAGCGCCAGGCGGGGGGGAGCAGGACCAGCGAGCCGTTCATGCCGCCGATGCCGAAGGAATTGCTCACCACCGGGCCGGGGTCCCAGGGGCGAGGCGAGCCCCACACCACGTCGGCCGTGATGGCCGGGTCCGGCTCGGCGTCGACGCCCGACGGGGGCAGCAGACGCTCGGACATCGAACGCAGCGCCACCACCGCCTCGATGGCGCCGGCGGCGCCGACACCGTGGCCGGTGACCCGCTTGACCGACGTGATCGGGGGCCGGTGGGTGCCGCACACCCGGCCGACAGCGTCGGCCTCGGCCGCGTCGTTCAGGACCGTGCCGGTGCCGTGGGCGTTGACGTGGGCCACCATGCCGGGCTCGACCCCGGCGCGGACCAGCGCCAGCGTCATGGCTTCGACGGCGCCGTCGCCCGAGGGCCGGACGGCGTGGGCGGCATCGTTGGTGTTGGCCCAGCCGGCCACCTCGCCGAGCACGGTCGCACCCCGGGCGACGGCGTCGTCGAGGGCCTCCAGCACCAGCACGGCAGCCCCCAGGCCGAACACGAAGCCGTCCCGACGCCGGTCGAACGGGCGCACCCATCCCGTCGGCGAGAGCGCCCGCAGGTTGGCGTAGGACGCCTGCAGGACAGGAGCCACCGCCGCCTCCGTGCCTCCGGCCCACGCCACGTCGACCTCGCCCGAGGCGACGAGGGCGGCGGCCTGGCCCAGCGCGTGGGTGCCGGCGGCGCACGCCCCGGCCACGACCGTGGTGGGTCCGCGCGCCCCGAGGCGCTGGGCCACGGTGGCGGCGGCCGACGAGGTCGAGGCGAGCAAACCGACCGAGGCGGGGACGGCCTCGGGGCCTTCGTCGTCGGCGGTGCGAACGGCGCGCTCGGCCGCCGTCGAGGGGCCGAAGACGTTGCCCAGCACGACCGCCCGGCGCAGGGGGTCCGGCCGGGGCGCGCCCGCCTGTGCGTCCGCCTCCGACGCGGCGGCCACGGCATAGGCGACGTAGTCGTCGGTGCGGCGCAGCTCGCGGCGCTCGAACCAGCGCGACCCGTCCCAGCCGGGGACGGTGGGGTCGATCGGCGCGTCGGACGGCCGCACGACGAGGTCCCACAGGGCGTCGACCCCCACCCCACCGGGGCTGACGGCGCCGACCCCGGTCACGGCGACCCTGCGGCTCACGGCGGGGTCACCACGATGGCGGCGACCTGGCCGCCGAGACCGAGCGACGCCGACAGCACGGGGCCGGGCTCCCAGGGCCGGGTGCCGCCGCTGACCACGTCGAGCGTGAAGGCCGGGTCGAGCGTCTCGAGCCCGACCGTCGGCAGCAGGGCCCGGCGTTGGATCGACAGCACGGCGGCGGCGACCTCGATCGACCCGGCCGCCCCGCCCGCATGGCCCAGGGCTCCCTTCACCGACGTGACCGGGACGTCGGGCCCGAGGACCTCGACGATCGCCGCCGCCTCGGCCGCGTCGTTGGCGACCGTGCCGGTGCCGTGG
>DASVEC010000570.1:0-7910 GCA_036380755.1 Iamia sp.
CTTCCTGGAGGTCCGGGACCTGCGCGTGCACTTCGCGACCGACGACGGGGTCGTCAAGGCGGTCGACGGGCTGTCCTTCTCGCTGGAACGCGGCAAGACCCTGGGGATCGTGGGCGAGTCCGGCTCGGGCAAGAGCGTGACCTCGATGGCGATCCTGGGCCTCCTGCCCAAGAACGCCAAGATCACCGGGAGCATCAGCTTCCGCGGTCGCGAGCTGGTGGGGCTCAAGGAGAAGCAGCTCCAGCCCCTGCGGGGCAAGAGCATCGCCATGATCTTCCAGGACGCCCTGGCGTCGCTGAACCCGGTGTACCGGGTCGGCGACCAGATCGCCGAGGCCATCCGGGTCCACGAGCCGCAGCTCAAGGGCGCCCCCCTCGAGGAGCGGGTCATCGAGATGCTCGACATCGTCGGCATCCCCGACCCCAAGGCCCGGGCCCGGCAGTACCCGCACGAGTACTCGGGCGGCATGCGCCAGCGGGCCATGATCGCCATGTCGATCGCCAACGAGCCCGACGTGCTGATCGCCGACGAGCCCACCACCGCCCTGGACGTCACGATCCAGGCCCAGGTGCTCGAGGTCATGGAGCGGATCCGTGATCGCACCCGGAGCTCGATCATGCTGATCACCCACGATCTCGGCGTCGTCGCCGGCGTGGCCGATCGGGTGCTCGTCATGTACGCCGGCCGGGTCTGCGAGCTGTCCGACGTCGAGTCGGTCTTCTACACGCCGGCCCACCCCTACACCCAGGGCCTGCTCGGGTCGCTGCCCCGTCTCGACGCCCGGTCCAACGAGCGTCTGGCCCGCATCGTCGGCCAGCCCCCGTCGCTCCTGGCCATGCCCGAGGGCTGCGCCTTCCACCCCCGCTGCCCCCACGCCCTGGTGCCCGGGATCTGCAGCGAGGCCCGACCCGAGCTGCGCGACCTGGCCGAGGGCCACCGGGCCGCCTGCCACCGCGCCGAGGAGATCGAGTGGAAGCCCCTGGAGGCCGCCGGATGACGGACATCGACCTGACCAAGGACGGTGGCGGCCCCGACCTCGGCAAGGACACCGCCCCGGCGGCGGTCGCCACCGCCGAGCGACCGGCCGCCGGGGCGCCCCTCCTCCAGGTCGACGGCCTGGTCAAGCACTTCCCGATCAAGGCCGGCCTGTTCAGCCGGCAGGTCGGCGCCGTGCAGGCCGTCTCCGGCGTCAGCTTCCAGCTCCACCGGGGCAAGACCCTGGGCCTGGTGGGGGAGTCGGGGTGCGGCAAGTCCACCACCGGCCGGCTGGTGATGCGGCTGCTCGAGGCCACCGACGGCACGGTGCTGTTCGACGGCGTCGACGTCCACCGGGCCACCAACCGCGACATGCGCACGCTGCGCCGGCGCATGCAGATCGTGTTCCAGGATCCGTACGCCTCGCTCAACCCCCGCCAGACGGTCCAGGCCATCGTCAGCGAGCCGCTCAAGGTCCACGATCTGTGGAAGGACGGAGGGGCCGACAAGATCAAGGACCTGATGGAGCTGGTCGGGCTCAAGCCCGAGCACGCCAACCGCTACCCGCACGAGTTCTCGGGGGGCCAGCGCCAGCGCATCGGCATCGCCCGGGCCCTGGCCCTCGACCCCGACCTGCTGGTGCTCGACGAGCCCGTCTCGGCCCTCGACGTGTCGATCCAGGCCGGCGTCGTCAACCTGCTGGAGGACATCCAGGACGAGATGGGTCTGGCCTACCTCTTCATCGCCCACGACCTGTCGGTGGTGCGCCACACCTCCGACCAGGTCGGCGTGATGTACCTGGGCAAGATCGTCGAGCTGGGCACGGCCAACGACCTCTACGACCGCCCCGTGCACCCCTACACCCAGGCCCTCCTTTCGGCCGTGCCGCTGCCCGACCCCCGCAAGCAGCGGGCCCGGCAGCGGATCGTCCTCGAGGGCGACCCGCCCAACCCCGCCAACCCGCCGTCGGGCTGCCGCTTCCGCACCCGGTGCTGGCGCAAGGCCGAGCTCGACGCGGCCGGTACCGACACCAGTGCCTGCGTCGAGCAAGACCCGCCGCTCGGCGCGGGCGACTGGGGCACCACCGAGCACGAGGTGGCCTGTCACTTCCCCAAGGTCCGCGTCATGCTCTAGACGACCGACCTGCTGGGCGTCGGTCCGTGCCGCTAGAGTCCATCGTCGGCCCGTGGGGCCGTTCCCGTCGCCGTAGGAGCCCGAAGTCGTGCTGTACCTGGTCACCCCCCTCCACCTGATCGCGTCGGGGATCCTCATCGTCCTGGTGCTGCTGCACAGCGGCAAGGGCGGCGGCCTGTCGGACATGTTCGGCGGTGGCATCGGCGCCTCCGCCGCCGGGTCGACGGTGATGGAGAAGAACCTCAACCGGCTGACCGTCGTGGTCGCCCTGGTCTGGGCCTTCACCACCATCGCCCTGGGGATGCTCCTCAGCAACACCTAGGCCGCGACCTCCTCGCCCCGGCGGCGCAGGAGGCGGGCGATCAGATCGGCCGGCATGTCGTCGGCGACCGAGCGCGGCCGGACGGTGGGCGCCGGCAGGCGGAACTCGGCCCTCCCCGTCTCGATGGCCCGCACCGTGGCCCGGGCGGCGAGGTGGAGCGAGGCGACCGCGGCGACGGCCGTCTGGCCGACGTCCGGCCACCGGCCGACGCCGGTCGAGGGCCCGGGCCCGGGGAGGATCGCCGACACGACGACGCCCGTGCCGGCCAGCTCCCGGCGGAGGGCATCGGCCAGGGGACGCGTCTCCGGCCCCACGACCACGAGCTGGCCCCGCCCATGGGCGGCGAGGGCGGGGCCCATCTGGTGGGCCCGGCGCCGGGCGGCGGCGGGCTCGTCGGCCACCAGGACCAGGACGTCGGGCGTCGGGCCGCCGGCGTCGGTGAGGACCTGGGCGCCACGCTGCTCGAGCCGGCGGGTGATGGCGCGACCGAGGTCGGTCGTCGCCCCCGCCACGCGGACGGTGGCACCCTCGACGGCGGTCATGGTCGGACCGGCTTCCGCCCCATGGCGTAGACGGTGGGCCCGTCGGGCAGCGGGATGTCGCCGACGCACCGGAAGCCGTGGCGCTCGTAGAGGGCCCGGTTCCGCTCGCTGGTGGCCTCCAGGTAGGCGCCATGGCCGGCGACGTCGCCGCGGTGGAGCACGGGGCGCAGCAGCGCCGAGCCGAGGCCGAGGCCCTGGCGGGCCGGGGTCACGCCCAGGAAGTTGAGGTACCAGGCCGGCTCCTTCGGGTGAGCGGCCTCGAAGGCCGCCATGAGGGCACCGATCCGCGCCTGCGCCTCGGGCGTGTAGACGCCCATCGCCTCGCCGATCAGGTCGGCGTCGTCGGGGTGGACCGGCTCGACCCCCGGCGGGGCCCAGAGGGCGGCCCCGGCGGCGGCGCCGTCGATCCGGACCAGGTCGGTCGTCTCGTGGCGGGCGAAGGCGGCGGCGAAGGCACCGAAGGTGGCGGGGAGGATGGCGGCCCGACGGGTGGGGTCGGGCTCGATCCAGGTGAAGACGGGGTCGTCGGCGAAGGCCGCGGACAAGACGTTGACCAGGCGGCCCCGGTCCCATGCGGTGGCCCGAGCGACGGTCGGAGTGGGCGTGGTGGTGGGGATCGTGGTCATGTCACGCGCTCAGCAGGTAGATGCGGAAGAAGCCGGCATCGACGTCGACGACGTCGCAGGCCGAGAAGCCGGCCTCGGCGGCCAGGGCGGCGACGGTCGAGGGCCGGATGGCGGTGCCGATGGCGGCCGCCCCCTCCTCGGCCATGGCGGCCGGGAGGCAGTGCACGATGCTCCAGCCGTACATCATCCGCTCGATGTCGTCGCCCCGGGGGCCGAAGGCCTCGGCGACGGCCTCGTCGATCACGACGACGGCGCCGTCGTCGGCCAGCACCTGGCGGAGCGACCGCAGGACCTCGCCGGGCCGGGACATGTCGTGCAGGGCCTCGATGACGAAGGCCACGTCGACCGGGCCGAGGTCGGCGATGGCGACGCCGTCGGCCGCGGGCTCGACGAAGCGCACGTCGACACCGGCCTGCTCGGCGTGGGCCCGGGCGTCGACGATCGACGCCGGGTCGGTGTCGAGCCCGACGACCTCCGCCGCCGGCCAGGCGGCCTGGATGGCGATGGCCGACCAGCCCTGGCCGGTCCCCACGTCGAGGACCCGGGCCCCGGCCGACAGCCGCTCGGCCAGGCCCGGCACCGCCGGGATCCAGACCTTGACCAGGTCGGACGTGAAGGCGGGCCGGTTGATGGCGCCCTGGCCGTCGCGGAAGACGGTGCCGTAGTCGGCGTAGGGGACGCCGCCGCCGGTGCGGTAGGCGGCGACGACCTGGTCGAGCACCCCGGCGATGCCGACGACCATCGGGGCGAAGGGGGCGACGTGGTCGCCGTCGACCGGGTCGAGGAGCGCACCGCGGTGGGCGTCGGGGAGCGCGAAGCGGATCGTCCCGGCCGTGGCCTAGGGCGAGGCGACGGTGAGGTAGCCGGCCACGGCCTGCTGCTCGCACCACTCCTGGGCGTAGCGGGGGTGGATGCCGGCTCGGTCGGCCAGCTCCGGGAAGGTCGACGGCCCGTGCCGGTCGAGGGCGTCGTAGAGCCCGAGCGTGGTGCCCAGGTGCACGCCGAACAGCTCGAGGGCGCCGATGGTGGCGTCGCAGAGCCGCTGGGTGAGGTCGAGGTCGTCGGTCATGGTGTCCTCCGTAGGTGGGTCTCACCCCGGAGGCGTGAAAACCGGCCTTACGATGTGACGGTCCGAGCGGAGCGAGGGCGAATAGGGCGGTGGCTGGGGTCGGCGGACGTGTGATGGCGGCACCTACCCTTCGGCGATGGAGCTGTTCGGGAGGGAGTCCGAGCTGGCCCTCGTGACCGAGCGGCTGGGCGATCGGCGGATGGTCACCCTCATCGGGCCCGGCGGCATCGGGAAGACCCGTCTGGCCCGGGCGGCCGTCGTCGCCGCCGAGCCGGCCTTCGCCCAGGGGTCGCTGCAGGTCGACCTCACCCGGGTGTCCTCGGCCGAGGCGGTCCGCGAGTCGCTCGCCGGCCAGCTCGGCTACCCGTCGTTCCCGTCCATGCTGGACGCCCCCACCGAGCACCCGGTCCTGCTCCTGGTCGACAACTGCGAGCACGTCGTCGACGCCGTGGCCGAGGCCCTCGACGAGCTGCTGGAGGCGTGCCTGGCCCCGACGATCCTGGCCACCAGCCGGACGGCGCTGGAGATCCCGGGGGAGACGGTGGTGCCCATCGGCCCGCTGGGCCTCCCGCCGGCCGGCGCCGTCGAGGCCCCCGCGGTGGCCCTCTTCCTGGCCCGGGCGGCCGATGCCGGCGCCGTCATCGAGCCCGACGAGACCGTGGCCGAGCTGTGCCGTCGTCTCGACGGCGTGCCCCTGGCCATCGAGCTGGCGGCCGCTCGCACCCGGTCGATGGCACCGGCCGAGATCCTGGAGCGGCTGGCCGCCGGGCTCGACGTGCTCGACCGGCCCCGCCGTCGCAGCGCCCGGCGGCACCAGAGCCTGCGGGCGGCCATCGGGTGGTCGCACGAGCTGCTCAGCCCCGACGAGCAGGCCTTCTTCGAGCATCTCGGCGTCTTCGCCGGTCCCTTCACCGCCGAGCTCGCCCACGCCGTGGCGGCCCGGCCCGGCACCAGCCTGGCCGCGACCCAGGACCTGTTCGACGGGCTGGTGGCGGCGTCGATGGTGGTGGCCGACACCTCGGGCCCCACCACCCGCTACCGCGAGCTGGAGACGCTCCGCAGCTTCGCTCTGGCCCGTCTCGAGGAGGCCGGGCGCCGGCGTGAGGTCGAGGTCCGCTTCGTCGACCACGTGGTCGACCGGGTCGCCCAGATCGTCGGGCTGGGATCGGGGTCGTTCTCCTCGACCGCCCTCAATGAGATGGTGGACCTGTACGACAACGTGGCCTCGGCCATCCGCTGGTGCCTCGAGCACGACGACGCCCCCGACCGGGTGTGCCTGCTGACCGCCGCCCTGTGGCTGGTGGTGCATCACACCCACCTCGACGAGATCGGCGAGCTGGCCGAGCAGGTGGTGGCCCGCTGGGGCGACGTCGGCCACCCGATGGGTCCGGACGTGGTCGCCACCGCGGCCACCGCCCGCTACATGCGGGGTGAGCACGAGGCCGCCGTGGCCCTGGCCACCGAGGCGCTGACCCGGGCCGACGAGTCCCCGTTCGCCGCCATCACCCTGCCCCGCACCATCGGCCAGTCGCGCCGGGCGGTGGGCGAGGCCGACGAGGCGATGGGGTGGTTCGCCACCACTGCCGACGAGGCCCGTCGCATCGGCATCTCGGCCCTGGCGGTCGAGTCCGACTCCGCCCGGGCCCAGGTGCTCGCCGACCTCGGGCGGGTGGACGAGGCGCTCGCCCTGGTGCGGGCGGCCGGCGCCGAGGCCGAGGGCGAGGGCTCCGACATCGGGGTGGCGTGGGGTCGGGCCATCGAGGGCTCGATCCTGCTGCGGGTCGACGTCGAGCGGGCCGTCGTCGTGCTCGCCGACGCCCGGGCCCAGTGCGACGCCATCGGCTACGTCGCCGGCTCGCTCGGCACCCGCCGCTCGGAGGCCATCGCCGCCCTGCTGCGGGACGACCTCCCGGCGGCCGCCACCTCCAGCCTCGACCTGCTCGACCACATCCTCGAGCGGGGATCGACCTACGGCTCGCGCATGGTGCTCGACACCGCGGCGCCGCTGCTGGCCCGGGCCGGCCGTCCCGAGCCGGCGTCGGACCTGGCCGCCACGGCCCTCTCGCTGCCCGTCATGAGCATCACCGCCAGCGTCGGCCACGAGCTGTTCCCGCTCGACCCCGAGGGCGGGACGGTGCTGACTCTGCGCGACGCCATCCTGCTCACCCGGTCGGAGCTGGGCGCGGTGGCGCGCGGGGTCGTGCGCGCCGCGCCGGCACCAGCGGCATCCGACGAGGCCCGGACCGGGACCTTCCGGCCCCGGGGCGACGTGTGGGAGGTCCGGCTCGGGGGCGACCTCACCTCGGTCAAGGGCACCAAGGGCATGGCCGACCTGGCCCGGCTACTGGCCCGGCCCGGCGTCGAGGTGCACTGCCTGGAGATGGTGGGCGCCGCCGTCGAGGAGGGCAGCACCGGCGAGGTGCTCGACGAGGACGCCCGCCGGGCCTACGAGCAACGGATACGCGACCTCCAGGTCGAGCTGGACGAGGCCGACGCCCACAACGACCCGGTCCGCTCGGAGCGGGCCCAGGCCGAGATGGACGCCCTGGTCGACCAGCTCACCTCGGCCCTGGGCCTGTCGGGGCGGGCCCGGCGGACGGGGAGCACGGTGGAGCGGGCCCGGTCGACGGTGACCCAGCGCATCCGCTCCACCATCCGCCGGGTGGAGGCCGCCCACCCGCGGCTCGGCCGCCACCTGCGGGCGTCGGTCCGCACCGGCACCTTCTGCTCCTACGCCCCCGAGGAGCCCGTCGACTGGGACCTCGGGTGAGCCGCGCCCCCGGCGACTAGGTGTGCTCTGTGATGCTCGGGTCGAGGCGGGCCAGGCTGTCGGACAGGCCACCGGGCCGGCTGCGGTCGAGCCAGGTGACGGTCTGGCCCTCGATCAGCTCGGCCATGTCGGCGGCCATCGCCTCCCCGCCGGGCCCGGCCCCACCCAGCAACCGCCACGCCCCGTGCCGCGCCAGGCGGGCGGCCTGCGTGAGCTCGCGCACCGTGACCTCGCCGTCGGGGACGGTGGGCGCGGCGGCCGCCAGCTCCGCAATCGCCGTCTCGATCTCGTCCACCACCTCCCGGACCCGACCCTGGTCGGGCCGGCCGAAGACCATGTGGAGCTCACCCGGGAAGAGCCCGGCCGAGAGGGGGCTGCCGTTGACCGCCCGCTGGCCGGTGCGGGCCCACTGGTGCCCGAGCCGGTCGACGGCGGCCGAGAGCGAGCCGGTGGCGTCGCCGAAGACGTGACG
>DASVEC010000571.1:0-24205 GCA_036380755.1 Iamia sp.
TGACGGGCCTCGTCGGTGAAGAAGAGGAACCACGACAGGTCGATGCGCGGGTCCGAGCAGGACCAGATCTCCCAGTCGATGACGGCCCGCACCTCGTTGCCCTCCGACAGCATGTTGCCGAGGCGGTAGTCGCCGTGGACCACCACCGGGGCCAGCGGCTCGGGCGCGGTGGCGCGCAGCGCGTCGGCGCAGGCCTCGTACCCGGTGCGGACCTCGTCGGGGACGGTCTCGAAGGTGCGCGTCCAGCGGTCGACCTCGCCGATCGGGGTGGTGACGGGCTCGTCGCCCAGGCCGATCGCCGCCGGGTCGAGGTGGTGGAGGGCAGCCAGCATCCGCACCGCCGACCGCGCCCGGCCCCGGGCGACGTCGGGGGGCAGTGGCTCCCGGGAGGAGGCCTCCAGGAGGGGCTCGACGCACTCGCCGGCGACCAGGCCGCTGGCGAAGAACGGCGGCACCTCGACCGGCGCCCCCTCGTCGGTGAACAGCAGCGGCGGCACGCCGACGCCGGCCTGGCCGTCGAGGGCGCCGATGCAGCGGGCCTGGCGGAGGACGTCCCGGTTGCGCACCGGGGCCAGGCCCGGCGGGGCCACCTTCAGCACCACCCGCTCGTGGGCCGGCGGACCGCCCCGGACGGTCGCCGAGTAGACGAGGCCGACGGTGCCGCCCGTCATCGGTGCGACGTCGACGACCTCGCACCCCGGCGCCCACCCCTGCGCCGCGGCCGTGGCGCGGGAGGCCAGCTCGGCCGGGTCGAGGTCCGTCACCCCCGCAATCTAACGCTCGTGTCACCATGAGTCCTGCTGCGCCCTTCTTCCCCGAGTTCACGCCGACGAGCGGGAACCTGATCCGGACGGGTGCCGAGCGGTGGGGCGACCGGACGTTCGTGGTCCTGGGCGACGAGCGGCTGACCTACGCCGAGGCCGAGGCCGAGTCGGCCCGGCTGGCGAAGGGCCTGCTGGCGGCGGGCGCCGGCAAGGGCACGCGTATCGGCCTGCTGGCCCCGAACAGCCCCGCCTGGGTGGTGGGGTGGCTGGCGGGCACCCGCATGGGCGCCGTCGTCACCCTCCTCAACACCTACGGCAAGGCGCGCGAGCTGGGCTGGGCCCTCCGCCACGCCGACGTGCAGGTGCTCCTCACCGTCGACTCCCACCTCGGCCACGACTACCTCGCCCGGCTGGAGCAGGCCGCGCCGGACCTGCCCGACCAGGCCCACGAGCGGATCATGACCGAGTCCCACCCGTACCTGCGGTCGGTGTGGACGTGGGGGTCGGGCACCCGGCCGTGGGCCGGCTCGGTCGCCGACCTGGCGACTCGGGGCGACGCCATCGGTGACGGCCTGCTCGCGGCGGTCGAGACCGAGGTGACGCCGGCCGATCCCATGGTCGTCGTCTACTCCTCGGGCAGCACGGCCGACCCCAAGGGGGCGATCCACACCCACGGGGCGACGGTGCGCCACGCCCACAACCTGGGACCCCTGCGCGACATGGCCGGCGACGACGTGCTCTACACGCCGATGCCGCTGTTCTGGGTCGGGGGCTTCAGCTTCACCCTGGTCGCGGCCATGCACGTGGGGGCCACGCTCGTCTTCGAGGAGCAGTTCGAGCCGGGCGCGACCCTCGACCTCATCGAGCGCGAGCGGGTGACCCAGGTGCTGGGCTGGCCCCACATGGCCCGGGCTCTCGCCGACCACCCGAGCTTCCCCGATCGGGACCTCTCGGCCATCCGGGGTGGTCCGTTCTCGGCCCTGCTCCCGCAGGCCCACCAGGTCGGGGCCGACGTCCCCCGGGCCAACTCGCTGGGCATGACCGAGACCCTCGGCCCCCACACCTTCGGGTCCCGGGATCCGCTGCCGCCGGAGAAGGACGGGAGCTTCGGCCGGTCGGTGCCGGGGGTCGAGCACAAGGTCGTCGATCCGGTCACCCTGGAGGAGCTGCCGGCGGGCGAGACGGGCGAGGTGTGGCTGCGGGGCTACTCGCTGATGGTCGGGCTCCACAAGCGGGAGCGGGCCGACACCTTCACGCCCGATGGGTGGTACCGCACGGGCGACGCCGGGTCCTTCGACGAGGACGGGCACCTGTTCTTCACCGGCCGGATGGGCGACCTGATCAAGTCGGCGGGCATGAACATCACCCCCCGCGACGTCGAGCTCGGCCTGGAGGCCCTGCCCGAGGTGGTGATGGCCTTCGTGACGGGCGTCGACCACCCGGACCGGGGCCAGGACGTGGTCGCCGCCATCGCCCTGCGCCCCGGCGCCTGCCTCACCGAGGACGAGGCCCGGGCCCGGGTGAAGGAGGAGATCGCCTCCTACAAGGTGCCCCGGCGCATCGCCGTGTTCGCCGACCAGAACGACCTGCCGTGGCTCGACTCGGGGAAGGTCGACCGGCGGCGCCTCACCGCTCTCCTGGCCGAGCGCTTCGGAGGCTCGTGATGGAGTTCGACCCCTACAGCGAGGCCTTCTTCGAGGACCCGTGGGACGTCTACCGTTGGCTGCGCGACGAGGCCCCCGTGTACCACCACGAGGAGCTCGGATTCTGGGCCGTCTCCCGCTACGACGACTGCGTCGAGGTGCACCGGGACACGGCCACGTTCACCTCGACCCGCGGTGTCACCCTCGACCAGCTGCGCAGCGCCGCCTTCGGCGAGGTGGTCGACCAGGTGGCGTCGATCATCATGATGGACCCGCCCCTGCACGAGCGGATGCGGCGGTTGGTCAGCCGGGCCTTCACGCCCCGCCGGATCGCCGAGTGGGAGCCCGTGGTGCGCACCGTGATCGGGCGTCACCTCGACGCCCTGGCGGGGACCGACGGCTTCGACGTGGTGGTCGACCTGGCCGGGCCGTTCCCGGTCGACGTGATCTGCGAGATCGTCGGCATCCCGGCGGCCGACCGCCAGCAGATCCGCCACTGGACCGACACCATGCTCGAGCGCGAGGTGGGCAACCCGTTCCCACCGGCCGAGGGCATCGAGGCGGCGATCGCCCTGCACCAGTACATGGTCGACCTGGTGGCCGAGCGGCGGTCACGCCCGCCGTCCGAGGGCGACGGCGACGACGGCGACATGGTCGATCATCTCGTCGCCGCCGAGGTCGAGCGGGAGGACGGCACCGTCGAGCGGCTCGACGATCTCGAGGTGGCCCGGTTCCTGTCGCTGCTCACCGCGGCCGGCGCCGAGACGGTGACCAAGCTGGTGGGCAACGGGGCCGTCGTCTTCGCCGAGCACCCGGACCAGCGGGCCCGGCTGGAGGCCGACCCGTCGCTCGCCGGCTCGGCCGTCGAGGAGGTGCTGCGGTGGCGGGCGCCGTCGCAGTACCAGGGCCGCTTCGCCCTCACGGCGCGCTCGTTCCACGGCGTGGAGATCCCGCCCGGCAGCCCGGTGCTCATCGTCACCGGGGCGGCCAACCGGGATCCGCGGGCCTACGACGATCCCGATCGCTTCGACATCGCCCGCACCGGGCCGGTGGGCATCACCTTCGGGCACGGGATCCACCACTGCATCGGTGCGCACCTGGCCCGGCTGGAGGGCAGGATCGCCTTCACCGAGCTGTACCGTCGCTGGCCCGACCTGACGGTCGACCTCGACGGCGTGCGCTACGTCCACATGACCAACGTGGCCGGCCCCGCCTCGGTGCCGGTCACCGTCTGAGAGGAAGTCGATGGAGCTTCGCCCCGGGATGCGGCTCGAGAGCACCACCTGCGACACGCAGGTCGTCGTGGTGCGCGCCCCCGCCGCCGGCGCCGATGTCGACGTCCGCTGTGGCGGCGCGCCCCTGCGCGAGCTGGGGAGCGGCGGCGAGCGCGTGCCCCTCACCGGTGAGGACGAGCCGACGCTCCTGGGCAAGCGCTACGAGGACGCCGAGCTCGGCCTCGAGCTGCTGTGCACGCAAGGCGGCGCCGGCGCCCTCTCCGTCGGTGACACCCCCCTCACCATCAAGGGCGCCAAGCCCCTCCCGTCGTCGGACTGAGGCGGTCCAGTGAACGCCCCTTTGCCAGACGCGACCCAGGGCAACCAGGAACGCCTTCTTGGTTGTCGTCGGTCGCGTTCCCGGGTTCCTGGTTGGGATCGGTCGCGCTTTCGCGACCTCTGACAACCAAGAACCCCTCGGCACCACAAGAACGCGATGTCTGACAACCAAGAACCTCGACCTGGTTGCCATCGGTCGCGCTGGATCGGCCGAGCGCGCCACCGCAACCCTTCCACCCTGGTCCCGAGAACGGCAGGGCATGCCCTAGACCAGGAGGGCGAAGGCGTCCTCGGCCAGGGCGACGAGGTCGGTGATGGCGTCCGGGGCCAGGGCCTCGTCGGGGTTCGACACCATGGCCTCGACCACGATGGTCTCCCCGTCGCTGTCGGTCGCCAGCCAGCCGAGGGTGAGGACGCCGGACTCCGAGCCGCCCTTGTACCAGACGGTGGGCCAGGCGGATCGGTCCAACCCGATGCCGGCCACCTCGTGGGAGAGGATCTCGGACAGGGGCGCGAGCGCAGGCTCCGTCGAGAGCTCCTGCAGGCCGGCGAAGGTGCGGCAGACGTCGTCGGGGGAGGCGAACCACTCGATCTCCTCGATGTAGCGAGGCTCGTCCGAGTAGGCGGTGGCGACGTCGCTGATCGGGAGGGGATCGACCGACGAGGCGAGGAACGCCGCTCGTTCGTCGGCCGGCGTGGCCAGGTACTCGTCGCCCAGACCGGCGGCGTAGTGCAGCAGCAGCATCTGCCTCGTCGTGAGGAAGGGCTCGTTGGCCGCCGCGCTCTCCGTCCACCGCCGCCCCTGGTCCTCGACGCGGTCCCGGCCCACCAGCCCGATGAGCATGTCGGCGGCCGTGTTGTCGCTGATCGAGATCATCTTGGTGGCGACCTCCTCGACCGACACCGAGGTCCCGGCGTCGGCGAACTGGAGGGCCCCCGACTCCGGGGTGTGGCCCAGGCTCTTGACGGCCTCGTCGACGGTCAGGGCCTGGTCCCAGGAGACCTCCCCGGCGGCGATCTGCTCGGTGAGGGCGCCCAGGACGAGCAGCTTGAACTGCGACGCCATCGGCCGGGCGGTGGACGACGCCACCTCGTGGACCGGCTCGCACGTCCCATCGGGGGCCACGCGGGCGGCGAGGAAGCCCACATCCGGCCCCAGCTCGGCGAGGGCCCGGTCGACCCTCGCCCACTCCGGTGCCTCGGTCGTCGGCGGTGTCGTCGTCGTGTCCGACTCGGAGGACGGACGATCCGAGCTCGTGCACGCGCCCAGAGCCAGGGCGATGCCGACGACGAGGGCGAGTCCCTTCACGTGAAGGCGGTGGGGGAGTCGGGGGCGAGGCCGTCGAGGAGGTCGGTGACCGGTACGCCCGGGTCGCTCGGGCGGGCGGCCCGGCTGGCCATGATCCCCTCGCGGAGGCGGAGGCCGAGCATGCTCTCGCGCCGGCCCGACCAGGTCGTCGGCTGGCGGAGCATCCACAGGATGCCCTCGGCCGCCACCTCGCAGGGCTCCCAGGTCGAGCGGTCGAGACCGGGGGCGTTGGCCACGAAGCCCTCGGAGGCCACGGGCAGGTCGATGCGGAAGCAGGTCACGGCGATGCCGTCGGCCTGGAGGATGCGTGCCATGTCGACGGTGAGGTGCTCCAGCGCGATCTTCGCCATGCCGTAGGACATCAGGCCCGGGATCGGCCGCAGGGCGGCCACCGAGGAGACGTTCAGGATCCGGCCACCGCCCGCGGCCCGCATGTGGGGGACGGCCGCCCGGATGGCGACGAGCGGGGCGGTGACGTCGACGGCCATCACCAGCTCGTGACGGGCCAGCGGGATGTCGAGGTCGCCGGCGAAGGTGACGGCGGCGTTGTTCACCAGCACGTCGAGCCGCCCCAGGCGATCGACGGTGGTGGCCACCATGGCCTCGACCTCCTCGGGCACGGCCAGGTTCGTCGGCACGGCCAGGGCCCGACCGCCGGCGGCCTCGATGCGGGCCACCGTCTCGTCGAGGGTCCCCGGCGTGCGCTGGGGGGCGTCGGCCGTCGAGCGGGCCGCGCACGCCACCGTCGCCCCGGCCGCGGCCAGCGCCTCGGCGACGGCGGCGCCGACCCCGCGGGACGCGCCGGTCACGAGGGCGACCCGACCCTGGAAGCTCACGACGGTGCGGCCACCTGCCGGACCATGGCCTCCTGGGCGAACGAGGCGACCAGCTCGTCGCCGGCGAACACGTCGCCCCGTCCGAAGGTCCGGCCGCCGGCGACGACCGGGCTGTGCTGGACGACGAGCAGCCAGTCGTCGACCCGGAACGGCTGGTGGAACCACAGCGTGTGGGACGTGACGGCGGTGTGGAGGCTCACCGTGGAGTCGGCCTGCGAGACGCCGTCGAAGGGCCGCAGGGCGGTGCCGATCAGGGTGAGGTCAGTGGCGTGGGCCAAGAGGGCCTGGTGGACGTGGCGGTCGTCGGCCACGGGCGGGGTGCGCATCCACCACTCCAGGCGGGGTGGGCCCGCAGCCCGGTCGGCCAGGTCGACATCCCCGACCAGCCGGGTCTCCCACGGCACCATCCCGAGGTCCCGGACGACGGCGTCCTCGGGCGGGCCCACCGGGGGCGGGCCGTCGCTGCGGTGGAGGCCGTCCTCGTCGACGTGGAGCGACACCGTCGCGGCGGCGATCACCCGGGAGCCCTGGTGGGCCACGACCTGGGTCGAGGCGAACGTCCGGCCTTCCTGCAGGGGCTCGACCCGGTAGCGCATGGCCTCGCCGGTGTCGCCCTCGCGGGGGAACAGCACGTGCAGCGACTTGACCGTCTTGGCCGGCGAGGCGCCCGCGGCGGCGGCGAGCGCCTGGGCCAGGATCTGGCCGCCGAAGACCCGGTGGTAGCCGATGTCGAGGTTGGCCCCCTCGACCACGCCGGGCTCGACCTCCACCAGCGCCAGGGCGGCCACCAGGTCGTCGAGGGTGAAGGCCATCAGGTCGTCGCCGCCGTCAGGTCGGCCAGCACCGCCCGGCGCAGGAGCTTGCCCGTGTCGGTCCGCGGCAGGGCGTCGCGGAAGGCGACCAGGTCGGGCGTCCGGGACGAGCGCAGCCGGGCGCGGACCAGCTCGCGCAGCTCGGCCTCGTCGACCTCGGTGCCGGGGCGGCGCACCACGGCGGCGGCGAGGCGCTGGCCCCACTGCTCGTCGGGCAGCCCCACCACGGCGACGTCGAGCACGGCCGGGTGCGAGAGCAGGACGTCCTCGACCTCGGCCGGGGCGATGTTCTCGCCGCCCCGGATGATGGTGTCGTCGGCCCGGCCCTCGACGAAGAGGTAGCCGTCGTCGTCGACCCAGCCCCGGTCGCGGGTCGGGAACCACCCGTCGCCGTCGAGCGTGCCGCCGCGGCCCAGGTACTCGCCCGACACCTGCTCGCCCCGCACCCAGATCTCGCCCTCGCGCACGTCGACCTCGATGCCCGGCACCAGCCGGCCGACCGACGCCAAGCGACCCCGGCTGCGCTCGTCGCCGGTCCGGGCGGCTCGGTGGTCGTCGGGTCCCAGCACGGCGATGGTGGAGCTCGTCTCGGTCAGCCCGTAGGCGTTGACGAAGTCGACGGCTCCGAACGCGGCCAGGGCTCGCTCCAGAACTGTCACCGGCATGCGGGCCCCGCCGTAGGCCAGGCTCCGCAGGGTGGGGCAGGCGGCATCATCGGCCCCCAGCAGCTCGACCACCCGGGCCAGCATGGTGGGGACCACCATGGCGTGGGTGATGTCCTCGTCCCGCACCGTCGCCAGCCAGGCCTCGGGCGTGAACGCCGGCAGGTACACGATGCGGCGCCCGGCGAAGACGTTCGACACCACGTTGGCCACGCCGGCGATGTGGTACGGCGGGACGCTCACCAAGGTGGCCTCGGACTCGTCGGCCCCGGCGAAGTCGACCGAGCCGAGGACGTAGGACGCGAGGTGCCGGTGACGCAGGACGACCGTCTTCGGTGCCGCCGCCGTGCCGCTGGTGGGGAGGAGCACGGCCACGTCGTCGCCGTCGGTGGTGCTCGGCGCGGCGTCGACCCGGAGGCTCGTGAGCGCGTCCCACTCGTCGACCGACAGCACGGCGGCGGCCGCGCCCCGGCACCGCTCGGGCGCATCGGTGACGACGAGGACGTCGTCGTGCTCGGCGAGGAGGGCGCGGAGCTGGTCGTCGGCCAGGCGGTAGCTGAGCGGCAGGAGCGGCACGCCGGCCCAGGCGGCGGCGAACAGGGCGACGGGGAAGGCGACGTCGCTGGTGCCGACGTAGGCGACGCAGCCGGCGCCCCGGCGGCGGATCACCTCGGCCCCGGCTCCCGCCCGGCCGAGCAGCTGCCGGTAGGTGATGCCCCGGGTGCGGGTCCCGACGGCGCGGCGGTCGCCGAGGGCCGACACCACCATCTCCAGCAGCGCCAGCAGCGTCACCGTCAGCCCTCCCGGGTGAGGAGCAGGGCACCGGCGATGGGCCCGCCTCCGTTGGCGACGGCCGCGACCTCGACCGGGCGGCCGCCTGCGGGGCGGACCTGGCGATCGCCGGCCTCGCCCCGGAGCTGGAGGCAGGCCTCGTGGATGAACCCGAAGCCGTGCAGACGACCGGCCGAGAGCTGGCCGCCGTGGGTGTTGAGGGGCAGGTCGCCGTCGAGGGCGATGCGCTTCCCGCCCTCGACGAACGGGCCCGACTCGCCCTTCCCGCAGAACCCCAGGGCCTCCAGCCAGGTCATGGTGAGGAAGCTGAAGCCGTCGTAGAGCTCGGCCACGTCGACGTCGGCCGGGGTCAGGTCGGTGCGGGTCCAGAGGTGGGCGCCGGCGTCGCGGGCGGCCATGGTGGTCATGTCGTCGAACTGGTCCCACGACGGGCGGCCCCGCAGGGCCGTGCCCACGGCCTCGACCCGGGCGACCGGGTGGTCGACGGCGGTGGCGTGCTCGGCCACCGACACCACCACCGCCGTGGAGCCATCGACCGGCGCGTCGCAGTCGAACAGCCGGAACGGGCTGGTGATCATCCGCGACGCGAAGTAGTCGTCGAGGGTCATCGGGTCGCGGTAGACGGCCTTGGGGTTGTGGGCCGCGTTGCGCCGGGCGTTGATGGCGATCATGGCCAGCTGCTCGGGCGTCGTGCCGTACTCGTGGAAGTGGCGGTGGGCGTTGAGGGCCAGCCAGTTGGCGGCCGAGTAGGCCCGGAACGGGATGCTCCACTGGAGCGACCCGCCCATGCGGGGGACGCCGCCTCCACCGCCGCCCCCGCTCATGCCGATGCCCTGGCGGCGCCCCGCGCCCTGCTCGGTCGACTCGGTGACGGTCCGGTAGACGAGGACGTGGCGGGCCAGGCCGGTGCTCACCGCCATCACCGCGTTGACCACCGCCGCCAGCTGCGCCGCCCCCTCGATGCCCCCGGTGTGCCAGCTGACCTCGAGCCGCAGGGCGTCCTGGACCTCTGGCGTGCCCGGCCCGGCGAAGCCCGGCGGGCTCATGGCCCCGCCCCCGGGGTAGGTCGCGATCCCGTCGATGTCGGCCGGGGTGAGCCCGGCATCGGCGATGGCCTCCAGGGCGGCGTCGATGGTGAGGTCGAGGGCGCTGCGGCCCAGACGCCGGCCGACGTCCGACTGGCCGATCCCGGAGATGACGGCGCGGCGCTCGGCGTCGGTCACGCCTCGTCCACCGGCTCGAAGAGGGGGAACCACACCTGGTCGTGCTGCTCGAAGATGACCCGGACGGGCATCCCGATGCGGACGTCGTCGGGCGCACAGCCCACCAGGTTGCTGGTGAGGCGCAGGCCCTCCTGCTCGGGGAAGGCGACCAGGACGATGACGTAGGGCTCGGGGTCGCCGTCCCAGGGCTGGTGGTTCACCGTGTAGGAGAACACCTCGCCGCGCCCGCTGACGGCCTCGGGGCCGAGGTCGCGGCGGCCACAGGCGGGGCAGCGGGGGAGCGGTGGGTGGAGGTACGTGCCGCAGGACCGGCAACGCAGGAACCGCAGCAGGCCGTCCTCGCCGGAGGCCCAGAAGAAGCGGTTCTCGTCGTCGAGGACGGGCTGCACCCGGAAGGGTGTCATCGGCGCGCGTTCGTCGAGTCGCGCAGGTCCGGCCGGGTTGCCGTCACCGGTCACCGATGACGCCGGCGGCTCCGCAAGCTCCGCCGCCGGAGAGCCCGTTCCTTCTGGTGCGCTCGCTGCGCTCGCCGCACGTGGTCACTACTTCCGGCCCATGCGCTCGACCAGCGTCATCGCCGTGACGATGCCGTCGTCCTGGAACTTGCCCGTGCCGTGGCTCACCGGCGTGGTGTCGACGTCGGTGGCCTGGGCCCGGAGGGCGCCCACCGTCGCCTGCTCGCGGGGGATGTGGGCGAAGGGGTCGTACTGGAAGTTGCGCATGGCGTTGAGGTGGGTGATCTTGTCGATGTCCTCGTCGGGCAGGCCGTCGAGGTACTTCATCGCCGTCTCGGGGGCGTCGGGCCACGTCGAGTCGGAGTGCGGGTAGTCGCACTCCCAGTGGATGTGGTCGGGGTTGAGGTGGTGGCGCACCTCCATGCCCACGGCGTCGTCGATGAAGCAGGTGAGGATGTGCTCGTTGAACACCTGGCTGGGCAGCTTGTCGCCGAAGTCCTGGTTCGTCCACGCCTTGTGGTGCTGGTACACGTAGTCGATCCGCTCGAGGAAGTACGGGACCCAGCCGATGCCGCCCTCGCTCAGGGCGATGCGCAGGCCGGGGAACTTCCGGAACACCGGCGACCACACCAGGTCGGCCGCGCACTGGACGATGTTCATCGGCTGGAGCGTGATCATGGTGTCGATCGGTGCGTCCATGGCGGTGATCACCGTCTGCGACGACGAGCCGATGTGGAGGCAGATCACGGTGCCGACCTCCTCGCAGGCCCGGAGGAAGGGGTCCCAGAAGTCGCTGTGCCAGCTCGGGCGGCCCAGCTTCTCCGGGTTCTCGGAGAAGGTGACGGCGTGGCAGCCCTTCTCGGCCATCCGGCGCACCTCGTCGGCCATCAGGTCGGCGTCCCATATCGGCGGGACGGCCAACGGGATCATCCGGCCCGGGTGGGTGCCGCACCAGTCCTCGACGTGCCAGTCGTTGTAGGCCCGGAGGAGCTGGATGGCGATGTCCTTGTCCTCGCAGGTGTAGAAGAGCTGGCCCGTGAACCCGGCGAGGCTGGGGAAGTTGAGCGACCCCAGCACGCCGTTGACGTTCATGTCCCGGATGCGCTCGTCGATGTCGTAGCAACCGGGCCGCATCTCCGAGAACGCCAGCGGGTCGAGGCCGTACTCCTCGGGCACCCGGCCGGCCACCGCGTTGAGCCCGACGTTGGGCAGGGCGGCGCCCTCGAACATCCACACCTCGCGGCCGTTCTCGAGCACCTCGATGCGGGGCGCCCGCTCGGCCGCCTCGCCCGCCAGCCGGCCCTCGAACAGGTCCGGGGGCTCCACCACGTGATCGTCCACGCTCACCAGGACCAGATCGTCGACCTGCATGCCAAGCTCCCCAGAAGAGATGTGACGTTGCTGTTAGACAGTAGCCTGCTTCGATGGATGGAAGCGTCGTGCGGAGGCCGCCGTTCGGGCGCAACCCGCTCGTGGGCGAGCGGGGCACCGACACCCGGCGCCGCATCCTGGCCGCCGCCCTCGAGGTCTTCGGCGAGGTCCCCTACACCGACGCCCGGGTCGAGCTGATCACCGACAAGGCCGGCTGCTCGCGGCCCGCCTTCTACCAGTACTTCTCGTCCCGCGACGACGTGTTCTGGGCCCTGGCGGCGCAGCTGGGCAAGGAGATGGTGGCGCTGGCCGAGCAGCTCGAGCCGGTCACGCCCGACGCCGACGGCCTGGCCCACCTGACCGGCTGGATCGACGACTTCATGGCCCTCCACGAGGCGTGGGCGCCGGTGTTCGACGCCTTCCCCGCCGCCAGCCGCGACCACGAGGGCCAGGTCCGCGGCTCCAGCGCCGTCAGCGACCGCACCGGTCGGGCCCTGCTCCGGGCCTTCGGCGTGTCCGAGAGCGCGGCCCACAAGCGGCTCACCACGACCCTCGTCGCCGTCCTGATCCGCTGCAGCTTCTTCGCCGAGCACACGCCCCGCGGCATGAGCCGCGAGCCGCTGGTCGTCGGGCTGGCCCGCATGTTCCACCGGGTGCTCGCCGGCCCCGTCGACGGCGTGAACGTGAACCACGGCCGCCGGGCCCGGCGCCGCCGGGTCGACGTGGTGGCGCCCGAGCCGGCCGACGGCCACCGGCCCCTGCGGCCCCGCGGCGAGCGGACCCGGCAACGTCTGCTCGAGGCCGGTGCGTCGGTGCTCCCCGCCCGCGGCTACCACGATGCCCGGGTCGACGACATCGTCGCCGCCGCCGGGCTCAGCCACGGCACCTTCTACCGGTACTTCGACAACAAGGACGACTTCTTCCGGGTGCTGGCCGAGGCGGCGTCGGCCAAGCTGATCGAGCTGGTCGACCGGCTCCGGCTCGACGCCCCCGCCGACGAGCTGCGGGCGTGGCTGGAGGAGTGGTTCGCCGCCTACGAGGCCGACGGCGGGGTGATCAGCACCTGGCAGGAGATGCGGGCCAGCGCCGAGCTGCGCGCCTTCTCCCAGCAGGTGGCGGCGTCGGTGTTCACCCGGCTCGAGCGGGCGCTGGGCGAGCGGGACTTCGGCGACCCCCAGGTCGACGCGGCCACCCTCCTCGCCCTGATCGAGCGCGGCCCCTACAGCGCCCACACCCTGGGGTTCATGACCACCGACGGCGCCATCGAGGCCATGGCCACCATCGTCCGTCGCGGGTACCTGGCTCTCGACGAACCCATCTGACACTGGCGTCAACTACGGTGGGCGGTGTGCAGGTCGACGGCGCCAACGTCCTGGTCACCGGGGCCTCCGCGGGGATCGGGGCGGCCCTGGCGCCGCTCCTGACCGAGCGGGGGGCGACGGTGGGCATCGTGGCCCGGCGCGAGGACCGCCTGGCCGAGGTCCTGGAGCGGTGCCGGGCCCACAGCCCCGCGTCCCGGATGTGGGTGGCCGACCTGTCCGACGCCGAGGCCGCCGAGGCGCTGGCCCTGCGGGCGTGGGACGAGATGGGCGGTCTCGACGTGGTGGTGCACAACGCCGGCGCCCCCAAGCGCCGCGGGGTGACCGAGCTCAGCGTCGCCGACGTCGAGGGCACGATGGCCCTGAACTACACGTCGCCGGTGCGGATGACCCTGGCCCTGCTGCCCCGGATGCTCGAGCGCGACCGGGGCACGGTCGTGATGGTGTCGAGCCTGGGCGGGCGCATGGGCATCGAGGGTGAGGCGGCCTACAGCGCGTCGAAGTTCGCCCTCGCCGGGTTCTCGGAGTCGATGCAGCTCGATCTGTGGGACACCGGCGTCGACGTCCGGCTGATCCTGCCCGGGGCCATCGCCACCGAGATCTGGGACCGGCCCGACAACGACCCGCCGCTCTACGACGGCGACCTCGAGCCGGCCGAGGACGTGGCCGCCGGCATCATCGCGGCCATCGAGGGCGACGCCTTCGAGCACTACCTGCCCGACCTCAAGCCCATCGTCGAGTTCAAGACCGGCCACATCGACGACTTCATGGGTGGGGCCAAGGACTTCGCCCGTCAGCAGCGGGCGAAGGGCTGAGGTGACCACGCGGGTCAACCACGTCGGGCTGTGCGTGACCGACCTCGATCGGTCGCGGCGGTTCTACGAAGAGGTGCTCGGGTTCACCGTGGTCCGGGAGCTGACCGTGCCCGACGGACCGGCGTCGACGCTGCTGCGGGTGGCGACGCCGGTCGGGCTCACGGCCGTCTACCTCGAGCGCGACGGGTTCGTGCTCGAGCTGCTCCACTTCGAGCGCGACGGCAACGCGCCCCCGCGAGAGCGGTCGTTCACCGAGCCCGGGCTCACCCACCTGTCGTTCACCGTCGACGACCTGGCGGCGACGGGCACGCTCGCCGCCGCGGCCGGCGGCGAGGTGCTGGCCGACACCGACGTCGGCGGGCTCGCCGTCATGATCCGCGACCCGGACGGCCAGCTCCTGGAGCTGCTCCCGGCAGGTCCCGCTTGACGACCTTGCCCGTCGGGTTGCGGGGGAGGGCGGCGACGAACGTCCACCGCCGGGGCACCTTGTAGCTGCTCAGTCGCTCGGCGCAGAACGCCCGCAGCTCGTCCTCGGTCACCACCGACCTTGGCGCCAGCACGACCCAGGCCCCGACGTCCTCGCCGAGCACCGCGTGGGCGACGCCGGCCACGGCTGCCTCCTGCACCGCGGGGTGCTCGTACAGCACGGCCTCGACGTCGGAGGCGTGGATGTTGTTGCCGCCCCGGATGATCACGTCCTTCTGCCGCCCGACGATGTACAGGAAGCCGTCCTCGTCGATGCGGGCGAGGTCACCCGAGTGGAGCCAGCCGTCGCGCCACGTCGCCGCGGTGGCCTCGGGATCGCCGAAGTACTCGCGTTGACGGCCCGGGTTCCGCACGAGGAGCTCGCCGACGGCGCCGGCGGGGAGGTCGGCCCCGGCCTCGTCGACGACCCGGAGCTCGGTCGGCGGCAGGGGCCGGCCGACGGACCCCACCCGCCGGGTCTGCTCCTCGGGGGGCATGAAGCAGAAGGCGGGGCCGGCCTCGGTCATCCCCCAGGAGTTGGAGACCATGGCCCGGGGCAGCTTCTCCTGCAGGCGGGCGATCGTCCCCGGCGCCACCGGCGCGCTGCCGAGCGGGCACAGGGTGATGCTCGACAGGTCGGCGTCGGCGAAGCGGGGGCTGGCGATGAGCAGCTCGGCCATGGCGGGCACGAGGAACGTCGCCGCCGGGCGGCGCTGCTCGACCGCGTCGAACCAGTGGTCGACGTCGAAGTGGGGCAGGTAGAGCAGGCGCAGGCCCAGCTTCATCGGGTTGTAGGTCGAGGCGATGCCGGCGAAGGTCGACATGGGCGAGGAGTGGAGCCAGCCGGCGCCGGTCCACCGGGGAAGTCCGTTCGGCATCATGGCGACGTTGCCGTGGCGGACCACCACGCCCTTGGGCCGGCCCGTCGTGCCCGACGTGTACATCAGGTCGGCCATGTCGTCGCCGCCGACGGGGACCTGGAGCTCGGACCCATCGGCGTCGGTGGCGTCGTCCCAGGCGATGAGGCCGTCGGCGGCGGGGCCGGTGGTGACGAGGAGGCGCAGGGCGGGGAGGTCGGCGCGGGCGGCGACGAGCGTCGCGGTCGTGGACGTGCCGCTGACGGCGGCGACGGCGCCGGCGTGGCCGAGCACGTGGATCAGCTCGGGCCCCACCAGCCGGGTGCCGACCGGGACGGCGACGGCGCCCGCCTTGTGGATCGCCGAGTAGGTGACGAGGAACGGCACCGGCTCCTCGGGCGGCACGTGGATGGCCACCCGGTCGCCCTTCGCCACGCCCTGCCCGACGAGCCATCGGGCCAGCTGGTTCGACCGGCGCTCCCAGGCCCCGAAGGTCAGGTCCTCGTCGGTGGCGACGTCGGTGAAGGCGATCTCGTCGGGGAGCGCCGCGGCCATCAGCCGCAGCTGGTCCGGGAGGAGCTCAGGCACGCTGGGGTTCGGGGTCGCGGGGGAGCCCGAGCAGGCGCTCGCCGATGACGTTGCGCTGGATCTCGCTGGTCCCGCCGGCGATGGTGAGACAGCGGTTGGCGAGGAACCCGAAGGTCCACTGGGCGGCGGCGCCGACGGTGGTCGCCCCGTCCGGGCCGAGCAGGGCCAGGCCCATCTCCTGGGTTCGCTGGTCGTGCTCGACGCCGAGCAGCTTGCGGACGCTGGCCTCGGGGCCGGGCTCCGCCCCGCTGACCGAGCGGACCGCCGTGCGCAGCCCCATCACCGCCACCGTGTGGGCCTCGGCGACGAGGCGGCCCAGCTGGTCGAGGAGGAGGGGATCGGCGTCCAGTGCGCCCGTCGTGATGCGGTCGGCGACCAGCGCGATCAGGGCCTCGATGCCGCCCCCGAACGACGAGCCGCTCCCCATCGACACCCGCTCGTTGGCCAGCGTGGTGCGGGCGAGGGGCCAGCCGCCGTCGACCTCGCCGATCACGCAGTCGTCGGGGACGAACACCTCGTCGAGGAAGACCTCGTTGAACATCTCCAGACCGGTCAGCTCCCGGAGCGGCCGGATGTCGATGCCGGGCGTCGTCATGTCGACCACGAAGTAGGTGATGCCGAGGTGCTTGGGGGCGCTCGGGTTGGTGCGGGCCAGGCAGATGCCCCAGTCGGCCTCCTTGGCCATCGTGGTCCACACCTTCTGGCCGGTGAGGCGCCAGCCCCCGTCGGCGCGGGTGGCCGCGGTGCGGAGGGAGGCGAGGTCCGACCCGGCCTCGGGCTCGCTGAAGAGCTGGCACCAGCTGATGGCCCCGTGCAGGGTGGGCCCGACCCACCGCTCCTGCTGCTCGACCGTGCCGTGGACGGCGATGGTGGGGGCGGCCCACGCCCCGACCGTGAGGTGCGGGACCCGCACCTTGGCCCGGCGCAGCTCCTCGTCGATGACGAGCTGCTCGACTGCGCCGGCGTCGCGCCCCCACGGCGGCGCCCAGTGGGGGACGATCAGCCCGGCCTCGGCCAGGGGCGCACGGCGATCGGGCACCGGCAGGGCGGCGATCTCCTCGACGACGGCCCGGACCTCGGACCGGACGGCCTCGGCCTCGGGCGGCAGCTCCAGGCGCAGCCGGCGCCGGGTGCCGTCGAGGGCGGCGGTGGCGGTCGCCCGTCGCCACGGGGAGCCGCCACCGAAGAGCTGGCGCAGGGCGACGGCCCGGCGCAGGTGGAGGTGGGCGTCGTGCTCCCAGGTGAAGCCGATGCCGCCCAGCACCTGGATGCAGTCCTTGGCGACGCTGGCGTAGGCATCGAGGGCGATGGCCCCGGCGACGGTGGCGGCGAGGGTGGCCTCGGGGCCGCGGGGATCGTCACCGTCGAGGGCGGCGGCCGCGTCCCACGCCACGCCCCGGGCCTGCTCGAGGTGCACGAGCATGTCGGCGCACCGGTGCTTGACGGCCTGGAACTGGCCGATGGGCCGGCCGAACTGGCGGCGGTCGGCGGCGTAGGTCGCAGCCGTCTCCACGCACCACGACGCCCCGCCTGCCGCCTCGGCCGCCGCCAGGGTGACCCCGATGGCGGTGACGGTCTCGCGGTCCAGGCCCGGAAGGGCGACCGCCGGCGTGTCGGCGAGGTCGAGCCGGGCCAGGCGCCGGGTGGGGTCGAGCGAGTCGAGGGGGGTCGCGATGACGTCGTCGGCGACCACCGCCCACCAGCGCTCCTCGCCGTCGACGACGGCCGGCAGCACGACGAGGTCGGCGCGGGCACCGCTCAGCACCGGCCCGGTGCACCCGCTCACCGACGTCCCGTCGCCGCGGAGCTCGCCCGTGACCGCCACGGTGGCGACGGCGCGGCCTGCGGCCAGGTCCGCCAGCCGGGCCCGGACGCCGTTCGCGCTCTCGCGGGTCGCGATCTCGAGCAGGGCGGCGGCCCAGATCGTCGGCAGCACGGGCCCGGGAGCCACCGCCCGCCCGAGCTGCTCGAGGACCACGGCCAGCTCGCTGAACCCCGATCCCTCGCCGCCGTCGGCCTCGGGCACGGCCAGGCCCAGCCACCCCAGCCCGGCGAGCTCGTCCCAGAACGGCGGGAGGCCCTCGGCCTCGGCGTCGATGGCGGCCCGGGCCACCGCCGGCGGGCAGCGCGCCTCGATGAAGCGGCGGGCCGTCTCCAGCAGCAGCCGGTGGTCCTCCCCGATGGCCACGCTCATTGGTGCGCCGTCGACCCCTCGGAGACACTCAGTCGCCTCGCGAGCGGCGAGCACCAATGAGCGCTGACGGCTCCGCAAGCTCCGCCGTCAGAGAGCCCGTGCCTTCTGGTTCGCTCGCTGCGCTCGCTCACAGGGCGCCGAGGGTAGCCCTAAGGTGACGCCACTGTCAGAAGGACTCTGGAGGTGCGTCGGTGGCCGGGATGGGCGAGGGACGGGTGGCGATCGTGACCGGCGCCGGGCGCGGGATCGGGCGCGAGCACGCCCTGCTGCTGGCGGCCGAGGGTGCCGCCGTGGTGGTGAACGACCTCGGTGCCGGGACCGATGGGACCGGATCCGATCCCGGCCCCGCCCACGAGGTGGTGGCCGAGATCGAGGCGAACGGCGGGCGGGCCGTCGTCAACGGGGCCGACGTCACCGACTTCGACCAGGCCGGCGCCCTGGTCCAGCAGGCGATCGACGCCTTCGGCCGGCTCGACGTACTGGTCAACAACGCCGGCATCCTGCGCGACCGCATGGTCTTCTCCATGACCGAGGCCGATTGGGACCTGGTCGTCGGCGTGCACCTCAAGGGTCACTTCTGCCCCACGCGCCACGCCGCCGCCCACTGGCGGGCCGAGGCCAAGGCCGGTCACGAGGTCGACGCCCGCATCATCAACACCGCCTCGCCGTCGGGCCTCTACGGCAACGTCGGCCAGTCGAACTACGGCGCGGCCAAGGCGGCCATCGCCTCGTTCACGCAGGTGTGCGCGCTGGAGCTGGCGCGCCTCGGCGTCACCGCCAACTGCCTCGCGCCCACCGCCGTCACCCGCCTCGTGGCGCCGGTGATGGGCGGCGAGGAGAACATCCCCGACGAGCTGCGCGAGACGCTGTCGCCGCGGTGGGTGGCGATCGTCGCGACCTGGCTGGCCAGCCCGGCGGCGCGCCACGTCACCGGTCGGGTGTTCGACGTGCGGGGCGACACCATCGCCATCGCCGAGGGCTGGCACCGAGGTCCCGAGGGCGCCAACCCGGGCGACCCCGCCGGGGCCGGTGCCGTCATCGACGAGCTGCTGGCCGCCGCCCGCCCCCAGGCCGACCTCGACGGCCGCGACGCGCCGGTTCGCCGCGCCCTGATCAGGCGGCGATGCCCATGAGGGCGAGGACGTTGTCGCGCATGATGGCCTGGGTCTCGGCCGCGTCGAACGTCGGGATGTCCTTGACGAACATCGTCGGCTCGGGCAGGCCCTCGGTGTGGGGGAAGTCCGACCCGAACAGCAGCCGTTCGATGCCGACCTCATCCTTGAGCCGGCCCATGTCGTCCTCGTAGTAGGGCGCCACCCACACCTGCTCCCGGAACTGCTCGACCGGGTGGCGCTCGAAGGCGAAGGGCATCTTGCCGTGGGCGTCGCGCAGGTTGCGCAGGAGGTCGGGCACCCACATGGCCCCGTTCTCGATCGACGCCAGCTTGAGGGTGGGGAAGCGCTCGAGGACGCCGTGGCAGATCAGGGCGGCGAAGGTGTCGGAGATGCCCCGGTCCTGGAAGGCGACCAGCGGGAAGGCGGCGTGCTTGAACCCCTCGAACCCGCCGTCGCCCCCACCGCCGCCGGACCGCCAGAAACGGCCGTAGTGGCTCACCCCGCTGAGGCCGGCGTGGAGCACCATCGGCACGCCCGACTCGGCGATCCGCGCCCACACCGGATCGAGCTGCGGGTGGCCGGGGGACACGTAGCCGTCGCCCCCGTCGGGCACCGGGCCCGGGATGGTGACGAGCACGCGGGCGCCGGCGTCGAGGACCCGCTCGACCTCGGCCACCGCCAGGTCGGGATCGGCCAGGGCGATCATCGGCGCCGCGAACAGGCGGTCGTCGCCGCGGTCGAAGCCCCAGTCCTCGTCGAGCCAGCGGTTGAAGGCGGCGAAGGCGGCGTGGAGGGCGGGGACGTCGCGCCGCAGCGCCTCCTGCATGCCGACGCCGAGGGTGGGGAACAGCAGGGCGCCGTCGAGGCCCTGCTCGTCGAGCAGGTCGACCCGGGCGTCGCGCTGGCGGTAGCCCGGGTGCTGCTCGATCGGGTCGAGCTCGCCGAACATGGTCTTGAGGTCGAGCCCGCCCTCGTTGCGACCCCGGAAGTAGTCCTCGAGGCTCCCCGGCTTGGCGATGGGGTCGAAGGTGGGGTTGGGGATGAACTTGTTGATGCGTCCCGCCACGAGCAGACGGCGCTTGCCCCCGACGTCGGCCCACTGCATGCACCGCTTGGCCATCGAGGGCTCGATGTGGCGGGTGAAGGCGTCCTCGGCCTCGTAGTAGTGGTTGTCGGCGTCGAAGGGGCGGAACCCGAGCTCGACCATGGGGGCGATGCTACCGCGTCTTCTGACACTCGTGTCAGGTACCATGCCGCGCCATGGTCGTGGATGCGTGGGTGAACATCTTCCCGGAGGCGTTCGCGGCCCGGTGGGCCGCCCAGGACGAGCAGAAGGGGGCGGTGCAGCTCTTCGGCGAGGACCTGGCCAAGGGCGGCACCGTCGAGAGCCTGATCGCGGCCATGGACGAGGCCGGGATCGCCACCGGCGTGCTCACGTCCGGCCTCAGCGACCCCGAGCGAGCGCACCGCAAGGGCGGCTTCGCCGCCGAGGACTTCATCGCCATCGCCGAGGAGCACCCCGGGCGCTTCCTCGTGTCGACCGTCGTCGACCGGCCCACCAAGCCGCTGGAGGCCTGCCGGCGGGTGCGGGAGCTGGCCCAGCACCCGAGCGTCGTGCTGGTCCGGGTCACGCCCCTCGTCGAGCAGTACGAGCTCAACCACCGCCTCTACTACCCGGTGTACGCCACGTGCGCCGAGCTCGGCCTGCCGGTGTCGATCAACGTCGGCATCCCCGGGCCGCAGGTGCGGTCGCGCTGTCAGGACCCGGTGCTGCTGGAGGACGTGCTGATCGACTTCCCGCCGCTCACGATCATCGGCGCCCACATGGGCCACCCCTACGAGGCGCTGCTGATCCAGTACATGCTCAAGTGGCCGCAGCTCCACCTCATGACCTCGGCCTACCTGGCCACGTACATGGACCCGGCCCTGGTGCGGTTCATGGACTCGTCCCGCGGGCGGGGGCGGGTGCTGTTCGCCTCGGACCACCCGGTGATCCCGGCGAAGAAGGCGCTCGACGCCGCCCGCCAGCTGCCGCTCTCGGAGGAGGGGATGGCGGAGTTCCTCGGCGGCGCCGCCCTGCGGCTGCTGAAGCGGGCATGACGATCGACCCGGCGGGGCTGCACCTCGCCGCCCACGCCCGGTCGACGCCGGACAAGCCGGCGGTGGTGGTGCACGGCACCGGCGAGGTCCGCACCTACGCCTCGGTCGACTCGGCCGCGACGCGGCTGGCGCGGGCCCTGCGCGAGCGGGGGCTGCGGACCGGCGACCACATCGCCGTCCTGCTCGAGAACCAGGCCGCCTTCTTCGACGTGGTGTGGGCCGCCATGCGGACCGGGCTCCACGTCACCCCGATCAGCTGGCACCTCGCCGCCGGCGAGGCGGGCTACATCGTCCGGGACTGCGACGCCACCGCCCTCGTGGCCACGGCGCGCCTGGCGTCGGTGGTCGCGGCGTTGGCGGAGTCCGACCTGGCGGCGGTGACGACCCGCATCGCCGTCGACGGCGACCTGCCCGGCTTCGACCCCCTCGACTCGGTGCTCGACGGGTTGGGCGACGGGCCGGTGCCCGACGAGCACGACGGGGGCTGGATGTTCTACTCCTCGGGCACGACCGGCCGGCCCAAGGGCATCCTGCCGCCGCGGCCACCGGCACCGTTGGGCGCGCCGTCGTTCCTGACCCAGATGCTGACGGGTCTGTTCGGGTTCAGCGCCGAGACCGTCTACCTCAGCCCGGCGCCGCTCTACCACGCCTCGCCGGCCGGCTGGACCACCGGGACGCACCGCCTCGGCGGGACGGTCGTGGTGATGGAGCGCTTCGACCCGGTCGAGCTGCTGGCCGCCGTCGAGCGCCACCGGATCACCCACGTCCAGCTGGTCCCGACCCACATGATCCGCTTGCTCGAGCTGTCCGAGTCGGTGCGCGGCCGGTACGACCTCTCCAGCCTGGAGCGGGTGATCCACGCCGCCGCGCCGTGCCCCGTCGACGTCAAGCGGGCCTGCATCGAGTGGCTCGGGCCGATCGTGCACGAGTACTACAGCGGCAGCGAGGGCGCCGGGTTCTGCTGCATCGGTCCCGAGGAGTGGCTGGCCCACCCCGGATCGGTCGGCCGCTCGATGACCGGTGCCATCCACGTCCTCGGCGACGACCGCGAGGAGCTCCCGGTGGGGGAGGAGGGCGAGGTGTGGTTCGAGTCCAGCCGGACCTTCGAGTACCACCGCGACCCGGAGAAGACGGCCGCCGCCTGGGACCCCCGGGGCTGGAGCTGGCTCGGCGACATCGGCCGGGTCGACGAGGACGGCTACCTCTACCTGACCGACCGGGCGTCGCACATGATCATCAGCGGCGGCGTCAACATCTACCCGCGGGAGGCCGAGGACGTCCTCGTCGCCCACCCCGCCGTGGCCGACGTCGCCGTCGTCGGCATCCCCGACCCCGACATGGGCGAGCAGGTCACCGCCTTCGTCCAGCTGCACGACGGCGCCACCGCCACCGAGCCCGAGCTCGTCGAGTGGTGCCGCGCCCGTCTCAGCCACTTCAAGTGCCCGCGGGAGGTCCGCTTCGTCGACCAGCTCCCCCGCCTCCCCACCGGCAAGCTCCTCAAGCGCCTCCTCCCCCTCTGAGCCCGATCACAGTTCGGGATCAGGGCTGGGCTCGGTATCTTCGGGCTGGCCATGGACTTCCTCGAGCAGGTGCGCATCGCCGCCGACGACCTCCTCGACCCCCACGTGATGAGCGGGGCCTGGCAGCGCGCTGCATCACCGACACACGGACCGTCGTGTGGCGCGGAGGCGAGGAGCGGGCAGACTGGGGGCATGACCAAGGGCCAGCAGCTCCTCGAGGATCTCGAGCAACAACGACGCGCTGGGGACCCACGGCTGACGGCGTCGGACCGGGCGATCCTGGAACGCGTGACGACCGGAGACCTTGCAGACGAGCTCGCTGACGCGCTCGCCCTGGCCGAGGTGGATGACCCTGTCCTGGGTGGCGACGATCCTGGCAACTGAGGCCCTGGCCGGACCATGATCGTCGTCGACGAGTACCTGGCGGTCCGGTCGCTCCTGGGATCGGTCCCGGTCGAGGTGCCCTCAGGTCCCTTGGCGCTGCCGGCGTCGGCGCACTGGCGGCTCCTCCAACGGATCCACTCTCCGGGTTCCGGCCAGCTGTCCCAGACGCTATCGCAGCTCTCCGCCTCTGGCCGGGAGGCCCTCCGTCGTCCGGACCCGATCCTCCTGGAGATCCTGGACCCTCGGCCGCTGCTCGACGAGGCGGCGCGGTTGGCAGCTGCGTACGGAGGTGCCGGCCTCCTTGTCGCTGAGACCGTCACCGCAGGGCTCCACCACGGACGGCAGCTCTGGTTCGGGAGCGAGCGCAACATCGGTCGTCGTCTACGGGAGATCGCAGACGACCTCGACGTCCACATCCACCTCGCCGTCTGACCGTCTTCGTCTCAGGGGCGCGGCTCGATGGCGCCTTCGCCGAGGCGGGTTCGGAGGTCGCGCTCGAACTCGGCGATGGCGGGGCCGACGGCCTCGTCCTTGAGGCGGCGGAACTCCGGGAAGCCGGCGTCGCGCTCGGCGTCCCACTCGTCGGCGAAGCGGCCCGAGGTGAGGCCGTCGACGACCTCGCGCATGGGCGCGACCAGGTCGAGGTGGGCGAACTGGGGCCCGCGCGACAGCTGGCCGTACTGGCTGACCGGCGAGTGGTGCTCCATCTGGGCGGCGTAGCCCTCGAGCCGCAGCAGGCGGTACGTGCGCTCGACCTCGCCCGACAGCACCAGCTCGGTCATGATCGCCTCCAGCGGGATGCCCTCCTCCAGCATCACCGACACGAACGACTCCGAGACCCGGCGCAGGGCCGGCGACAGCGCCTGCTCGACGGCCAGGTCGAGGATCGCCTCCTGGCGGGGCGTCATCTCGATGGCGCCCTGGCGCAGGCCGCCGATGGCCAGGGCCACGGCGAGGGTGCGGGCCCGCGCCCGGCCGCTGCGGTCGCGGTGGACGCCGACGCCGGTGATGAAGCCGACGCCCTCCTCGTAGCAGCGGCGCACCTCGGGGCCGAGCATGCGCGGGGCGACCAGGCCGACGTCGCAGTCCGGGTCGAAGCGGTCGAAGGCGAGGGTGTAGCCGCTGGCCACGACCACCAGCGCGTCGGGCTTCGGCGTGAGCGGGAGCGAGGGGATGGCGTCGTCGGGCACGAGGATGCAGACCACGTCGGCCTCGGAAGCGGCGTCCAGGTCGGCGATGACGAACCCGTCGGCCTCGGCCCGCTGGCGGGTCTCGTCGGCCCGCACGCAGACGGTGACGGCCAGCCCCGAGTCGCGGAGGTTGAGGGCCCACGGGCGCCCCTGGTTGCCATAGCCGACCACGGCGACGGACGCCCCGGCCAGGTCGTCGAGGCGCGCATCGGCCTCGTGGACGATGGTGGTCATGGTT
>DASVEC010000572.1:0-3207 GCA_036380755.1 Iamia sp.
GTCTGGTCCTGGCGGCGGCAACCGTGCCGCGGCCAACCAGATCGAGGGCGAGATCGCATCCCGTGAGAACGAGTCGACCGAAGACTCAAGCTCTGGGGCGCAGCGGTTCCACGAGGGCATCCACCGCGGGCCGGTCAAGGGTCCGCGAGGCGCCGAGGTCCCCATCATCGCCCGTGCCGGCGAGTGGGTGCTCACCGATGAGCAGAAGAAGGCGCTCACCTCTGGACGCTCCGGTGGCAGCTCTACGCCCGCGAGAGCGGTCGGCGGTGACCCCATCGACTACGACCGACTGGCCGCGGCCATGTCCCGGGTCAGTCTGAGTGTCCCCGTGAGCAGCATTGCCAAGGGCCTCCACGACAGCAGGCGCCGGTAATGGCCCTCGTCGCCATTGGTCCCGTGACCATCAGCCACGGCGACCCGGAGTTCTCATGGGACTCGTCCCCCACCGGCCACGGCATCCGCTCCGGCTCGGTTAGTGGCTCGGCGTCGTGGGCCGCGGTTAACACGCTGTCGGAGCTCGTGGCCAACCAGGACAACCGGGTCACAAAGGCGGGGCACACCGGCGTGTACGAGTGGCTGGAGTTCGACGACGACCTGCTCGGCTCCTACACCGGGTACTACCTGCTGGAGGGCTTCGCCCTCACCCCGGGCCACAAGGCCAGCCTGACGACCACAGACGTGCCGTTCACCCTCACCGCCGCCTTCCTCGGGGACCTGGCGTGACCACCCGCACGGCTGAGCTGCAGGTTACTCTCCGCACCGTCCCCGATATCGTGGGCGTTACCGCGCGCACGGTCGTGGCCCTGCCCCCCTCGGGCTTCGATCTGCGGGGCGCTGGTTACGGCGACTATTCCTCCGGCTACGGCGGCGAGGGCGTCGCGCTGATCGGCGACGAGATGCGTGTCTACGTATCCGGTGTCCTCATCTGGCGGGCCTACGACCCGGAGCTGACCTGATGCCCCTCCCCGTAGACCGCGCGACGACCGATACCGCAGAGGAGCACGTCGCCGACCACAACACCGGCCACGCCCTGCTCAACGTCCTGGAGGGGTCGACCGTCCCGAGCAAGGTAAGCGAGGCGACCGTCAACGCCAAGGCCGAGGACTCCGCCGTGGTCAAGCTGACCGGAGCGCAGACGGTCGCCGGCATCAAGACGTTCTCCTCGCCGCCGGTGGTGCCGGACGGATCGTGGAGCATTGCCGACACCAGCGGGCTGCAAGCCACCCTCGACTCCAAGGCAAGCTCCACAACCGGCGTGAGCGTCGCATCGCCCGGCGGCGTGGACGACACCGCCATCATCAACACCGCCCGCACCGCGGCCGGGGTGGGCGGCACGATCGTCTTCGCCTCGGGCACCTACGTGGTCGACGGGCTGGCCGCATCGGTGACCGGCCAGCGTTGGAAGATCATGCCCGCGGCCACGGTCAAGACCAAGGACGGGTCGAACACGCCGACCATCGACGTGACAGCAGACGGCGTGACCATCGACGGCGGCGGCACCATCGACGGCAACCGGGCCAACCAGACCGACGCTGCGACCGGGCAGACCTCGGCCGTCCGCATCGTCTCCCGCTCGCGGGTCAAGGTGCGGGACCTCACCATCCGGGACTCGCTCTCTCACGGCGTCTACATCGACGCGTCGAGCAAGGTCCAGATTCGCAACAACGAGATCAGCGGCACCGGCCCGGCCGGGAACCAGAAGCAGGTGCTCGTCTACGACACCACCGGCAGCTCGTTCGACATCCGCATCTCGGGCAACACCGTCGACTCCACCAGCCTGGCGAACGGGTGCATCGCTATCACCACCGCCGTTGCCGGTCGCACGGTCCGTAAGCTGCGGATCACGGGGAACTACTGCCTGGTCGGCGACGGCGGAGCGACCCCCACCTTGGGCATCGAGCTGTACACCGCGGGCACGGCGACGATCAGCGATGCGGTCGTGAACGACAACGTCATCGAGGGCCCGGCCGGGGTGATCGCCTCCGACCAGATTTACGGCATCTCCATCGGCGGTACGACTACGAGCGCCACGACCGGCGTGTGGAACGTCTCCGTCACCGGCAACGTCGTCCGCAACTGTCCGTTCGCCAGCATCGAGGTGGTCGGAAACGCCGTGGCGGTCGCAGGCAACACCGCCATCGCCTCGGGCGCTCTGAGCGTGAACGCCATCGACATGACCGGCGGCCAGAAGGGCGTCACCGTCACCGGCAACACCCTCCTTGACAGCGTGGACGTGAACTATGCCATTCACCTGGGCGGCGGCACGAACGGCCTGTTCGGCGTTGTCGTGTCCGGCAACACCATCCGCAACGCCGCGGCCACCTCGGTCATCTTCACCAACGGCACCATCTCCGGGGCGTCGATCACCGGCAACACGGTCACCAACTGCGACGGCGTGCCCCTCAACCTGGGCGGGACCTTTACCGACTCAGTGATCGAGGGCAACGTCTTCGACCTGACCGGTGTGGGCGGCACCCTCGACGGCATCCTCATCGGTTCCACCGCCGTGGCCCGGGTGGGGATCAACAACAACACCATCCGAGGCGCCAGCCGGAACGGCATCTACGGCCTCGTCGCTACCTCCGACATCAGCATCGTCGGCAACCGCATCACCACCTGCGCCAACGGGCTGAAGGCCGACGCCGCCCAGACCCGCTGGACCGTGGTCGGCAACACCATCTCGAACAACGTCGACCGGGGTCTGATCTTCTCCGTCGCCTCCACCAACCTGGCCATTGCCTCGAACACCATCCACACCAACCCGGGCGGCAACTACTACACGGTCGGCTCGACCTTCCTCTCTCACGTCGCTAGCGGCGACCTGTACCGCGGCGATGGTTCGACGAAGATTCTCGGCGCTCGGGGTGCGGCTGTGGCCGACGCCACCGGGGGCACGGTGACCGACGTCCAGGCCCGGGCAGCCATCAACGATCTTCTCGCCCGACTGCGTGCCGCTACTGGTCACGGGCTGATCTCGTGACCGTCATCGCATACCCCCTCGGGCACCCCCGGGCCGCAGCCAGCCGTGGTGGCGACTGCCGGGCCCGTGACCTCGACCAGGCTCGCAACGTCCACGGTCCGCACCGCTTCGCCGTCTCCACCCACTGCCAGATCAGCAACGGCATGCTTCGCCTCACCGTGGGCGCGGCCGGCGCGGCCCCCTCGCTGACCGTGGAGTGCTGGCGCCCGGCGCTGCCTATCGGTGAC
>DASVEC010000573.1:0-4371 GCA_036380755.1 Iamia sp.
GCTCCGGCGCCTCGGCCGGGCGCTCGACGGTCGGCTGGGCGGCCCGGAGGTCGGCGCCGGTGCAGAAGTGCTTGCCGTTCGCCGTGAGCACCACCGCCCGGACGGCCAGCTGCTCGCTCGCCTGACCCAGCAGGTCGATGATCCGGTTGCGCTGGGCCGGGGTGACGGCGTTGGCGGCCTCGGGGCGGTTCAGCGTGATCCACGCCACGCCGTTCTCGTCCCGGTGCTGCACCTGCTCGTCGAGGGGTCGGTCGTCGGCCATCGGCGCAGCGTACGGTCACCGCCGTGGTGGACGAAGTGACCGCACCGGCCAAGCTGACCCTGTCGCTGCGCGTCACCGGTGTGCGCGACGACGGGTTCCACCTGATCGACGCGGTGATGGTGTCGCTCGACCTGGCCGACACCCTCACGTTCGGTCCCGGCGACGGGTTGACGGTCGAGGAGGTGGGCACCGGCCTGCCCGTGCCGGCCACCGACGACAACCTGGTCCGCCGGGCCCTGCGCGCCGTGGGCCGCACCGCCGCCGTCCACCTGGTGAAGCGGATCCCGGCCGGCGGCGGGCTGGGCGGGGGCTCGGCCGACGCCGCCGCCGTGCTCCGCTGGGCCGGCCGGGCCGACGACGTGGCCCTGGCGGCAGGGCTCGGCGCCGACGTGCCCTTCTGCCTCCGCGGCGGCCGGGCCCGGGTCACCGGCATCGGCGAGGTGCTCGAACCCGAGCCCCACCGAGACGCTGCCTTCACCCTGGTCGTCCCCCCGTTCGGCTGCTCGACGCCCGCGGTGTACGCCGCCTGGGACACCCTGGGCGGGCCGACCACCGAGGGCCCCAACGACCTCGAGCCGGCCGCCCTGGTGGTCGAGCCCCGCCTGGCCAGGTGGCGCGACGCCCTGGGCGACGCCACCGGCGAGACCCCGGTGCTCGCCGGCAGCGGCAGCACCTGGTTCGTCCCCGGTGCCCACCCGGCCCCCGACCACCTCGTGGTGCGGACCGTCCCTCCCCTCTAGAAGACGAAGGTCCCGCCCGTGATCGTCGACGCAGTGCCGTTGACGGCAGTGAACGGAGCGGAGCACCCGAAGACGTTGATGGTTCCCGAGCCGTTGATCACCGCAGTGCCGGTCAGCGTGTAGGGCGCAGTGGTGCCGATCGTCCCAGTGAAGGTGCCGGTGAAGGCGATGGTCGTGACCATCGGGCCGCACCGCTTGGTAGTCGTGGGCGTACACGCACCAGTACGCGCCCAGATGTTCGCCTGGTTGGTCGTCGAGTTCGTCGAGATGGAACCCGAGATGGTGAAGGTCCCGGTCCCGCCAGTCCCGGGGGAGACGGACATGGTGCCGGCGGCGGTGACGACGAGCACGTGGGCGCTCGGAGTGCCGAGGTCGAAGGCGCCCTGCGGCAGGCTGAGGGTGATGGCGCCTCCCGCCGGGCTGGACAGGGTGACGTCGGCAGTGGCTCCCGCGCACGGTGGCGTCCCGGCCAACGGGAGGGTCACGCCCATCGTGAGAGTGCCGGCAGTGGCCGCGCCGGTCTGGGCCGCGCTCGGGGTGGCCAGCAGGACCAGGAGGGCGGCCGCGGCCACCACGGCCACGGCGGTCTTCATCGTGCGTCTCATCGCTGGGTTCTCCGCTCTAGAAGTCGACGGTCATGTTCGTGATGGTCGCTTGCTTGCCGTTCATGATCGAGAACGGCGCCGCGCACCCGAAGGCGGAGAGAGTTCCTGAGCCGCTGACCACCGCAGTACCGGTCAGCGTGTAGGGGGCAGTGGTGCCGACCGTCCCCGTGAAGGTCCCAGTGAAAGTGATGGTCGTGACGATCGGGCCGCACCTCTTGGTAGTCGTGGGTGTGCAGTCCCCTGTGCGGGCATAGATGTTCGCTAGGTGAGTAGTCGCGTTCGCCGCGATGGACCCCGAGATGGCGAAGGACCCGGTCCCGCCGGTCCCGGGCGACATGGACGCAGTGCCGGCGGCAGTGACGACGAGCACGTGGGCGTTCGGAGTGCCGTAGTCGAAGGCGCCCTGCGGCAAGCTGAAGGTGACCGCGCCTCCCGCCGGGCTGGACAAGGCGACGTCGAGGGTCGATCCCGCACACGGTGGCGTCCCGGCCAATGGGAAGGCCAGAGGCGAGAATCCAGTCACAGTGAGAGTGCCGGCAGTGACCGTGCCGGTCTGGGCCCCGCTCGGCGCGGCCAGCAGGACCAGGAGGGCGGCCGCGGCCATCACGGCCACGGCGGGCTTCATCGTGCGTCTCATCGCGGGCCAGCATGAGACACGGGGTGTCGCGACCGGTGCGCGCCGAGCGCATCTCGTCCTGGCTCTAGAAGACGACGGTCATGTTCGTGATGGTCGCCGTCTTAGTGTTGAGGGCGCTGAACGGCATGGCGCACCCGAAGGCGGTGAGTGTTCCTGTGCCGTTGACCGTTGCCGTCCCGGTCAGCGTGTAGGGCGAAGTGGTGCCGATCGTCCCAGTGAAGGTGCCAGTGAAGGTGATGGTGGTGACGATCGGACCGCACTCCTTGGTAGCGGTGGGGGTGCAGGCCCCAGTGCGGGCATAGATGTTCGCCTGGCGAGTAGTCGCGTTCGTCGAGATCGACCCCGAGAGAGTGAAGGACCCAGTCCCGCCAGTTCCGGGCGACACGGACACAGTGCCGGCGGCAGTGACGACGAGCACGTGGGGGTTCGGAGTGCCGTAGTCGAAGGCGCCCGTCGGCATGCCGAAGGTGATCGCGCCTCCGGCCGGGCTGGACATGGCGACGTCGACGGTGGATCCCACACACGCGGTCAAGGAGACGGTCACGCCCGGAGTCAGGCCCACACTGAGAGTGCCGCCAGTGACGATGCCAGTCTGGGCCGCGCTCGGGGCGGCCAGCAGGACCAAGAGGGCGGCCGCGGTCACCAGGGCCACGGCGGGCTTCATCGTTCGTCTCATGGCGGGGCTCCTCTTCCTCGGTGGACACCACCCAGCATGAGGCATGAAGTGTCGCGACCGGTGCGCGTCGGGCCTAGAAGCTGCCGTCGCGGGAGAGGGTGTAGGGGGCGGCGGTGCGGCTCTCGCCGACGGCGCGGACCACCACCGTGAGGTCGCCGTCGGACGCGACGTAGCAACGCTCACCCACGTTGACCGAGCCCTCCTCGCCCCCGGGGATCTCCTCGAGACCCACCACCTCGCCGCTGTCGCGCCGCACCTCCATCTGGAGGTCCATGCCCTCGGGGGCGGCGAGGGTCACGGTGATGCGGCCCTCGCAGAGGATGCCGCGGTCGTCGGTGGGCAGCCGGAACTCGTCGACGTCGTCGAAGGGGACGATCGTGCCCTCGACCGAGCCGTCGTCCTCGGTGAGCCGCTCGGGGTCGTCGAGATCGTCGGGCTCGGCCTCGCAGCCGTTCTCGGCGTCCTCGTCGTAGTCGGCGAAGCCGGCGTCGCAGCGCAGCCCGTTGGTGTTGGGTGCCTTGGCGCCCAGGACGCCGTCCTCGCAGGGCTGGAACGGCAGCGGCGCGCACGGCGGCTCGGTGGTCGTGGTCGTCGCCTCGGTCGTGGTGGTGGACCCGCCGGCCCGCACCGGCTCGTCTCCATCGCCCCCGGTGAGCAGCAGCCCCAGGCCCACGATCAGGAGCAGCCCGACGACCGCGGCCGCGCCCAGCACCAGCACCCGGTTGCGGAGCACGACGTCGGCCAGCCCGGTGAGCGGGCTGGTCGCGCCGGTGCCGACACGGCCACGCAGGCGGGCGGCCGACGGGCGGCGCTCGGCCTTCGGGTCGAGGGCGGTGGCCAGCAGCGTCCGCAGCTCGGGCGGCAGCTCCCGGGGCGGGCGCTCGACCTTGCCGGTGGCGGCCCGGTGCATCAGGACCCGGGGGTCGGCGTTGACCGCGCCGAACGGGCCGTGGCCGGTGAGGGCGAAGAGCAGGGTGGCGGCCAGCGAGAAGACGTCGGCCGGCGCGCTGGCCGGCTCGCCCCGGGCCTGCTCGGGGGCCATGAACCCGGGCGTGCCGACCACCATCGACGTCGCGGTCAGGCCGAGGGTGTGGTCCTGGGTGTGGGCCACGCCGAAGTCGACCAGGCGGGGGTCGCCGTCGGCGGTGAAGAGCACGTTCTCGGGCTTGATGTCGCGGTGGACCACGCCCTGTCGATGCGCCGCGGCGAGGGCGTCGAGCAGCCGGTCGGCCAGGACCTGCACCGCCTCGGGCTCCATCGGCCCCTGCGTCGCCACCCGCTCGTGGAGGCTGCCGCCCGCCAGGTAGGGCATGACCAGCACGACATCGTCGCCATCGTCGACCAGGTCGAGCAGCCGGACGATGCCCGGGTGGTCGAGCGATCGGAGGACCTCGGCCTCACGGCGGATCCGGGCGCGGGCCCGGGCGATCTCGGTGGGCGTGCCGTGGAGC
>DASVEC010000574.1:0-6472 GCA_036380755.1 Iamia sp.
CCGTCGTCGCCCCCGACGTCGTCTCGGGCCTGCCGTCCGACGCCGAGCTGCTCGCCGCCTACGAGGCCGAGACCGGCGGCGGCGCCGTGCCCGACCTGGCCTGGTTCCACGCCCTCACCCGCTACAAGGAGGCGGCGGCCATGGCCCTGATCGCCAAGCACGCCGCCCGGCGGGGCGACGCCGAGATCCTCGGCCGCATGGCCGAGATGCTGCCGGCCCTCATCGCCGACGCCCACCAGCGCGTCGCCTGACGGGCACACGTCAGAGGTTCCCGGTGGTGGCGTCGAGGTAGGCCTGCATCCGGGCCACCGTGCCATCGTCGCCGGCCGAGCGCTGGAGCAGCTCGTCGAACGCCTTCTGCTGCTCGGCGCTCGGGTCGGTGGCGTCGACCATCGCCTCGAAGCGCCGGCGGGCGCCCACCACCCGACGGGGGAGGAACTCCGTCGGCCACAGGTCGGGCGCGGGCCGGTGCTCCTTCAGCACCTGGCGGGCGACCGACACCTTGTGGACCTCGGTCGGGCCGTCCATGATCCCCATCATCGCCCCGACGTCGGTGGCGAAGCCCATGAGGTTCGACATGCCCAGGGCGCCGTGCAGGTGCTGGGACCGGGTGGCGATGTCGCTCAGGACCTCGGCCGCCAGCACCTTGCAGGCCGCGATCTGGCGCCGGGCCGCGGCGGTGCTCGACTGGTCGATCAGCCACGCCGTGTGCAGCACCATCAGCCGGAAGCCCTGGAGCTGGATCCAGGAGTCGGCGACCATCTCCTGCACCATCTGCTTCTCGGCGAGCAGCTCGCCCTTGGTGGTGCGCGACAGGGCCCGCTCGCACAGCATGTCGAGCTGCCGCTGGGCACCGGCGACGGCCCGCATGGCGTGGTGGATGCGGCCGCCGCCGAGACGCCGCTGGGCCACCTCGAAGGCCTGGCCCTCCCCTCCGAGCAGGTTCTCCGCCGGCACCCGGACGCCGTCGTAGCGCACGTGGGCGTGCATGCCCTCGCCCCACGGCTCGTGCCCGAGGCCGATGTGGGCCAGCACCTCGATCCCCGGCGTGTCGGTGGGGACGAGGAACATCGACATCCCGCGGTAGGCGCTCACGTCGGGGTCGGTGACGGCCATGACGATCAGGAACGACGACTCGCGCAGGTTGGACGAGAAGAACTTCTCGCCCGTGATCACCCACTCGTCACCGTCGCGGACGGCCCGGGTGGTGAACATCGTCGGGTCCGACCCGCCCTGGGGCTCGGTCATCGAGTAGCAGGAGAAGACCTCACCCTCGAGCAGCGGCTGGAGCCAGCGCTCCTTCTGCTCGTCGGTGCCGTAGTGGGCGATGATCTCGGCATTGCCGGTGTCGGGGGCCTGGCACCCGAACACGATCGGGGCCCAGCCCGAGCGCCCGAGGATCTCGTTCATCAGGGCCAGCTTCAGCTGCCCGTAGCCCTGGCCCCCCAGCACCGGCTCGAGGTGGCACGCCCACAGCCCCCGCTCGCGCACCCGGGCCTTGAGCCCGTCGACCAGCCCCTTCAGCGGCTCGGAGACCGAGTGGTAGGTCATCCCGCCGAACAGGACGTCGAGCGGCTCGACCTCGTCCCGGACGAGCGCGTCCATCCAGTCGAGCTGCTCCTGGAGCTCGGGATCGGTGGAGAAGTCCCACGCCACGGCGGTCGGCCGGCGCCTAGGCCACGTTCATGAGACGGGAGAGGTTGCCACCCATCACCTTGGCCACGTCGGCCTCGGGCAGCCCGGCGAGGTCGTCGACGAAGGTGATCGGGTCGGCCATGCCCTCCGGGTGCGGGTAGTCGGAGCCGAAGATCACGTTGTCGACGCCGATGAGGTCGATGAGGCCCTTGGGGTCCTCCTCGTGGAAGGGGTGCACGAAGATGTTGCGCTTGAAGACCTTCACCGGGTCCTCGTCGAAGGCGTGGGGGTTGAAGGCGTAGGCCTCGCCCATGTCGTGGACGAGCGGGCGGACCCACCCGCTGCCGTTCTCGACCGGTGTGATCTTGAGCGTGGGGAACCGGGTGCAGAGCCCGTGGCCGATGGCCGAGGCCACGGTGTCGATGATCGCCCGGTGCTGGCCGTTGATGATGGCGGCGAAGCCCGACCCGCCCTTGAACGGCGTGAACTCGTCGTCGCGCACGCCCTCCCACTCGTTGATGTAGCGCTGGTAGCCGCTGTCGGAGGAGTGCATGCCCACGACGACGTCGGCGTCGGCGACCATCTGCCAGAACGGGTCGAACTCGGGCAGGGCGAACGACCGGGGGCCCTTGAAGCCCGGCACCGGAGCCGGGCGCACGAGGATGATCTTGGCGCCCCGCTCGAGCATCCACTCCAGCTCGCGCTGGGCCTCCTCGACGATGGGCAGGGTGATGACCGGCACGGCGAAGATGCGGCCCTCGTAGTCGAAGGTCCACTGCTCGTGCATCCACCGGTTGAGGGCGGCGATGACGGCGTGGGTGGCGTCGGGGTCGTCGCGCAGCCGCTCCTCGACCAGGCTGGCGAGGGTCGGCCACATGAGGGCCCGGTCGATGCCGAGCTCGTCCATCAGCTCGAGGCGGGGGCCGGGCTCGCGGTAGGCGGGGATGGCGTCGATGCCCCGGCCCATGATCTCGCGGCGGCTCTTCCCCTCCGGGTTTCCGATCTTGTAGTACTCCTCCTGCGCTCCGGGGGCGGCGACCCGGTCGAAGGTGGGGTTGGGGATGTAGTCGCTGATGCGACCCCGCACGGCGATCTTGGTGCGACCGTCGACCTCGACGTACCGGATGACGCCGGCGTACTCGGGAGGCAGGTGGCGGGTGAGCGCCTCCCTCGTCTCGTACATGTGGTTGTCGGCGTCGAACACCGGGAACGGGAGGTCACGCGACGGCATGGGAACGCCCTCCGGGCAGAAGTGACATCGCTGTTAGATTACCATGCTCCTCGTGGAGCTGGAACTGACAGAGGACCAGGCCGTCTTCGCCGCCACCACCCGTCGGTTCCTCGCCGCCGAGTGCCCGATCGACGCCACCCGCGCCCTGGAGCACGACCCCGCCGGCTTCGACCGCAGCACGTGGGCCCGGGGCGCGGCCCTGGGCTGGACCTCGCTGCTGGTGCCCGAGGCCGACGGCGGCGGGAGCCTCTCCGAGCACGGGCTCCTCGACCTGGTGCTGGTGGCCGAGGAGATGGGGCGCGTGGTGGCCCCCGGTCCCCTCGTCCCGGTCAACGTGGTCGCCGCGGCCCTCGCCCGGGCCGGTTCGGCCGAGCAGCGGGCCGCGGTGCTGCCGGGCCTGCTCTCGGGCGACACGGTGGCGGCGTGGTGCGGCACGGCGACGGTCTCCGCCGCCGACGCCGCCGACGGCGGCCTCGTCCTCGACGGGACGGTGGGCCCGGTCGAGGCCGGTGCCCAGGCGGCGCACCTGCTGGTGACGGCCCGTCACGGCGACGGCCTCACCCAGCTGCTCGTCCCCGCCGATGCGCCGGGCCTCACGGTCACACCGCTGGCCGGGCTCGATCTGGTGCGGCGGTTCGCCGAGGTGCGTCTCGACGGCGTGGCCCTCCCGGTCGGTGCTGTGGTGGGCCGACCGGGAGGCGCCGCCGTCGACCTCGAGCACCAGCTCCAGCTGGCCTGCGTGCTGCAGTGCGCCGGGATGGCGGGGGCCATGGACCACGTGCTCGGGATGACCCTCGAGTACCTCGGCGACCGGTACTCCTTCGGCCGCCCGCTCTCGTCCTACCAGGCCCTCAAGCACCGTCTCGCCGACGACAAGGCCGACCTGGAGGCGTCGCACGCCATCGCCACCGCCGCGGCCCGGGCCGTGGCCGTCGGTGCCGACGACGCCGGCGAGCTGGTCAGCGCGGCCAAGGCCTGGATCGGGCCGCGCGCCACCGAGCTGGTGCAGGACTGCGTCCAGCTCCACGGCGGCATCGGCGTGACGTGGGAGCACGACCTGCACCTCTACCTGCGGCGCGTCACCGTCGACCGGGTCACCCACGGCACGCCCGAGGACCACGCCGAGCGGGTGGCGACCCGCCTGCTGGGGGCCGCCTCGTGAGCGCGGCCGCCGTCGAGGTCGAGCCGGTCGAGGACTTCCGGGCCCGCGCCCGCGCCTGGCTGGCCGAGGCCATGCCCCCGCCGGCGAGGAACTACGCCGACCGCAGCCCCGAGCGCCGGGCCGTCGAGCGCGACCTCCAGGCCCGGCTGTGGGCGGGCGGGTTCGCCGGCATCTGCTTCCCGGCGGAGTACGGCGGGCTGGGCCTCACCGTCGAGCACCAGCGGGCCTTCACCGAGGAGTCGCGGCCCTACGACATGCCCTTCTCGCTCAACGTCCCGACCCTCGGCATCCTCGCCGCCACCCTCGTCGACATGGGCACCCACGAGCAGAAGCTCCAGCACCTGCCGGCGATCCTCCGGGGCGACGCGCTGTGGGTCCAGCTCCTGTCGGAGCCCAGCGGCGGGTCCGACCTGGCCGGCTGTCTCACCCGCGCCGATCGCGACGGCGACGTCTTCATCCTCAACGGCTCGAAGATCTGGAGCTCGGCCGCCGACGCCAGCGACTACGCCATGTGCCTGGCCCGGACGAACTGGGACGTGCCCAAGCACCGGGGCCTCACCATGTTCATCCTCCCGATCCACCAGGACGGCGTGACGGTGGAGCCGATCCGCCAGGTCGACGGGTCGATGGAGTTCTGCCAGGAGTTCTTCGACGACGTCGTCATCCCGGTCACCGACGTGGTGGGCGACGTCGACGACGGTTGGACCGTGGCCTCCCGGCTGCTGGTCCACGAGCGCATGGCGGTCGGCGGCGGATCGCCGTACACGAGCGGGCGGTCGGTCGGCCACGACGGTCCCGGGGGCAACGCCGCCCTGGCCGATCTGGTCCGCGACGCCGGTCGGGCCCAGGACCCCCTCGCCCGGCGCCTGGTCGCCGAGGCCCACGTGCGCCAGCTCGTCACCGGTCATCTCGCCCGGCGGGTGGCCCAGGGCATCGCCAGCGGGGCCCTGCCGCCGCCGGCCGGGTCGCTCATGAAGCTGTTCGGCGCCACCAACGTCATGCGGCGCACCGAGATCGGCCTCGAGCTGGCCGGGCTCGGGGCCGCGGCGTGGCCCGAGGGCGACGTCCCGGCGGCCGGCGAGCTGGGGCGGGCGACCCTGTGGCGCCAGGGCGTCGCTCTCGGCGGCGGCTCGAACGAGATCCAGCGCAACATCATCAGCGAGCGCCTGCTGGGGATGCCCCGGGAGCCGGCGGCCGACCGGGACGTGCCCTACCGCGAGGTGCGCCGGCGCTGATGGACGACGCCGAGGGGTTGCGGCGCGAGCTCCGGGCCTGGCTCGACACCCACCACACCGCCGAGGTGCGGGCGGCGGTGGAGCAGCGCGGCACCGACGAGGCGTGGGCGGCGCACCGGGCCTGGAACACGCTCCTGTTCGATGCCGGGTGGGCCGCGATCGCCTGGCCGGCCGCGTACGGCGGGCGCGACGCCGGCCTCGCCGAGCAGCTCGCCTACCACGAGGAGATGGCCCGGGCCGGCGCCCCCGGTCCGATCAACGCCATCGGCGTGGCCAACATCGCCCCCGCGATCATGGCGGTCGGCACCGACGAGCAGAAGGAGCGGTTCCTCCGTCCCCTGCTGCGGGGCGACGAGATCTGGTGCCAGGGCATGTCCGAGCCCGACGCCGGCTCCGACCTGGCGTCGCTGCGGTGCCGGGCCGAGCGCGACGGCGACCACTTCGTGATCCACGGGCAGAAGACGTGGACCTCCAACGGCGACCGGGCCGACTGGTGCCAGCTCTACGTGCGCACGAACCCCGACGTCCCGCGCCACAAGGGCATCACGTGCCTCCTGGTCGACATGACCACGCCCGGCATCGAGGCCCGGCCCATCACCACCATGGCGGGCGACGCCGGGTTCGCCGAGCTGTTCCTCGACGGCGCCCGGGTCCCGGCCGGGTCGCGGCTCGGCGAGGTCGACGACGGCTGGAGCGTGGCCACCCGCACGCTCAGCAACGAGCGGGCCGGCGTGGCCACCCTGTACCTGCACCTGCGGGGCAAGCTCGACCGCCTGCTGGAGGCGACCGCCGGCGTCGACGATCGCGTCGCCCGCGACGCCCTGGCGGCGCGCTACATCGAGGTGCGGCTGCTCGAGCTGCTGGCCCAGCGGACCCTCGGCGCGGCCCAGGCCGGGAGGCCGCCGGGGCCCGAGGGCAGCGTCATCAAGCTGGCCTGGTCGCAGGCCGACCAGGCCCTCGCCACGACGGCCGTCGACGTCCTCGGCGCCGGCGCACTCACCGGCGAGTGGGGCCGGAACCTCCTGTCGTCCCGCTCCCTGTCGATCGCCGGTGGCACCACCGAGGTCAACAAGACGATCGTCGCCGACCGCGTCCTCGGCCTCCCCCGAGCGCCCAGCTGAAGGTAGGTTCCGCCCCGATGACCACCGACACCCGATGGGCCCTCCGGGACACGCCCGACGAGCTCCGCCAGCGGTACTTCGCCGAGGG